>CALBBS010000102.1 GCA_937926845.1 uncultured Atopobium sp.
ACTTCATCTAATATGCTTAAACATGAATAGACTTATATAAGAAATTTAACTATCGATAAATTCTGTATCTACGGAACACACCTAAGTCAGATATTCTGCTCAGATGAGGGCATTTTACACATCTAATGACGATAATCTGCATGTTTGTGGTATTTTCTGCGTCATGTATACGTCTTTTTAACAGATTATCTGACTTAGGTGTGTTTTGAACTGCCTCCTATTTCTCGTGTCCAAGAAATGGGAGGCAGTTCACAGAAGAAGGTTTTATTCACCGCTTAAAGAAAATAAATAACATGGCTAATTTCAAATACGAGAGCAAAGGCAAGAAAAACTAAAAGTGAAGTCTTTGCCCGCTTTTTAATATCGCTTCTAAAAATGAGATACCAATTAATAATCCCAAGCAGAGTTGATACTAGAAAAAATAGCAACGGCGGAATAAGTCCCTGTTTCCACAGTAGTCGTGCACCCTGATAGGCAAGAAAACTAATAAGAAATACTGTGCGAAATGTTTTTCTAGAAATCGGTTCTGAAAAATTAAATATCTTCTCGCCAAACATATCTGTTGCCTCCCTATGGACAACAAGAGCAGTTTATTTGTTACTAAAGATTGTAATACTGTCTATTAACCTCGTAATATATAACTATAGTAATTTAACTTGTGATTGGAGGTGCGTATGGAAGTTGGGGAGTGGAGCATTAGTTCTCCAGCATCTAAGTTTTTACTTGGTGCACCATGGTCAGAAAAACTTGCTCATGGATGGGTCCATCCGCTGCGTATTTCTTCCAATCAACTTAGAGTCATTGGCTCTTGCTCTTCCTGGCACCCCGGTCTTTTTAAACAGATGGTAGCGTGTACTTCAGATATTCAAGTTGCCTTTACCACGGACAGCTCAGAAGTGGCGCTTGATCTAAAAATTGACAAAGTTCCTAAGGGAACCTCTTCTGTTTTACAGTTACTTAAAGCAGCGTATCTGAAAAAGCTCAGCTCTGTCTTTGTGACAGTTGATGGTAAACCTTACAAGAGCTTCTCACTGGATGATGCAGGTGAACAGACACTTTCTATTCAGCTAGAAACAGAAACCTCTAAAGATAACCTTGCTAGACTTCCAGGTTTTAACGACACGCATTACGTGTGTGTTTACTTGCCCTGTCTGCAGAGCGCTTCCGTTAAAAACGTTCGTGGCAATGGCACGTTTTTCTCGCCCGATGAGCTCAAGAAAAAGCTGGTGGTGTTTGGTGATTCTATTGCGCAGGGTTTTGTTGTGGAGCGACCAGATAAAACTTGGCCGCGCTGTCTTGCTAAACGTATGAAGCTTGAGGTGGTTAACCAGGGAATTGGTGGGCAAGTTTATCAGCCAGGTTCCTATACGTTTATTGAGGATGCTTCGTTAGTTGTTGTTGCACTTGGAGCAAACTATCGATACGAGAAATGCTCAAAGTCGCAGGTAACATATGATATTCAAAATTCTCTCTGGCAGATTTCTCAGATGTATCAGGATACGCGTGTGGTGGTTTTGACTCCTACTCCTTATTTTGAGGATACGTATCTCACGCATCCTTATTCTTGTTTCGCCGAGATTCCTCAAATTATTGAAGAGGTTGCCGGTAAGTTTGGTTTGCAGTGTATTTTTGGAGAAAAACTATTGCCGCAGGAGAAGAAATATTTTGCTGACGATGTACATCCAAATTCTAAGGGTGCAGCACTTTTGGCAAAGAATCTATTTGAAGCCTTAAAACAACCAGTTCAAGATAGCCTTTTTTAGACGTCAAACCTCCCTAGAAGCCCTCTCAAAATTCAACACGAGTTTTTGTCCGGTGAAACTTCTACACTAGAGGTGAAAGACATCTAGAGAGGATACACATGAACATAACTAATCCTTTTGCACCTCATTTGACCGGGCAACTTTCAGAAGAAACTCAGGCCCTTGTGGCTGAGCAAATAGCTAAGAGCACCTTAAGTCCTTACGCGTGCAAAAATGAAGACATCATTCGCCGAGATTCCGCCCATGATCAGGCAACGCTTTTGCGTCCTGCTTTCATGCGAGATGTCGAGAAAATCATGCATACTCCAGCATATAACAGGCTCAACGGCAAAACACAGGTCTTCTCGTTCCGTGCGCATGATGACATTACGCGTCGTGGCCTTCATGAACAGCTTGTTTGTAGAGTTGCTAAAGATATTGGCCGTGCACTTGGTCTTAATCTGGATTTGATTGAAGCAATAGCTCTTGGTCATGACGTGGGACATACTCCTTTTGGTCATGCGGGGGAGTATTTTCTTAATGATATTTACCATGAGCAAACGGGACGTTGGTTTTTTCACAACGTACAAAGCGTGCGCGTGCTTGATGGCCTCTATGCAAGAAACCTTTCTTTGCAGACGCTTGATGGAGTAATTTGCCATAACGGTGAGTTTGAACAGCAGATACTTCAAATGAGTGATCTTTCAACTTTTGATGAGTTTGACAAGGTGGTAGAAGATTGCTGGGAGAGAGGTCCTCAGGCTATTGCACATCTGCGTCCTATGACGCTCGAAGGTTGCGTTATGCGCATCTCAGATATTATTGCGTATGTTGGAAAAGATAGACAGGATGCGCTTCGTGCTGGCGCTGCAACAGAAAAAACGTTTGATGATGGCCTTGGTGGTGCCTATAACGCATGGGCTACCTCTGCTTTTGTTGCAGATATTGTTCAGAATAGTTTTGGCAAGCCTCAGATTTCTCTCTCAGAAGAGGCGTTTAAAGAGATGAAACGAGCAAAGCGCGAGAATTACCAGAAGATCTATGGTGCATCAGAAGCCAATGGTGATTTCTCTGAAGACATTAAACACCTGTTTGAGAAGCTGTACGAGTACGAGCTGTCTGCACTTAAATCTGGAGATCAGAGCCTTGCAATCTTTAAGCATCATATTGAGCCGGTAAGTAGACACCTTTCTAGGTACGGTCATACGTATGACTGGAAGAGCGATGTACATCGCACTGTTGTTGATTTTATTTCCGCAATGACCGATGACTACTTTGTGGCTACCTGTGAAGCACTCTTTCCAGAAGCCCAGGAGCTCTTTCCAAAGAGAAGTTACTTTGCAGAAGGGGTACGTGCGTAAGACTGGGGTCGGTCACAACGCAGCAAACGGATACGTAAAGAGCATTTGTGTTGAGCGAGTTTCTCGCCAAGCTTTTATGTTTGAGACGAGGTAAAATAGCTGCATGGATACTTTATTTTCTGGCATGGAACGTGCCGCTAAAAAAGCTAATGCGCCGCTTGCAGCCCGCATGCGTCCTACCACGCTTGATGGATACGTGGGCCAGGAAGATGCAGTTGGTCCTGGCTCGTGGCTGCGCAAAGCTATTGAGCACGATTCACTTTCGTCTGTCTTGCTGTATGGCCCAGCTGGTACTGGTAAGACTACGCTTGCACGCATCATTGCTCACACAACGCACGCAGAATTTGTAGAAGTATCTGCAATTACGGGCACTGTAAAAGATCTTCGTAGAGAGATTGAAGCTGCAGAATCAAGGCTTTTAACAGCAGGTAGAAGAACTATTCTGTTCATTGATGAGATTCATCGTTTTACGCGCTCTCAGCAAGATGCCTTGCTTCACGCAGTAGAAGATAGAATAGTTGTACTTATTGGGGCTACTACAGAAAACCCTTACTTTGAGGTTAATAGTGCTCTGATTTCTCGCTCTCGTGTAGTGGAGCTGCATGCATTGTCAGATGAGGCAATCGATGAGCTCATTCAGCGAGCACTTGAGTCAGACGACGGCCTAGCAGGCACATTTGTTCTGGATGAAGATGCTCGTAAAGAGATTGTGACGCTTGCAGGCGGAGATGGTCGCGCAGCCCTAACTTCTCTTGAGCTTGCTTCTCAGATGGTTGACGTTCCAGAATCAGCTGATAGTAAGGCATCTGAGCCACTTGTTATTACCAAGCAAAACGTTCTTGAGGCAAACCCTCGTCGCGGACTCCCATATGATAAAGCAGGAGATATGCACTATGACATTATCTCTGCGTTTATTAAGTCTATTCGAGGCTCAGACCCAGATGCGGCACTGTATTGGCTTGCGCGCATGATTGATGCAGGTGAGGACCCCAAATTTATCGCGCGCCGCATTATGATTTTGGCTTCGGAAGATATTGGAAACGCAGATCCTCAGGCGCTGCTCATTGCACATGCGGCATTTAGATCGGCCGAGGTTATTGGGTATCCCGAGTGCAGAATCAACCTTGCCCAAGCGGTTATTTATATGGCACTTGCTCCAAAATCAAATGCTGCAGAAGCAGGTATTGATGCTGCCCTTCATGAGGTAAGAACAGGTCCAAGGCGAGAAGTTCCAAGTTACTTAAGGGATCGCACACGCCCTGGTTCTGAGGAGTACGGCAACTACCTCTACCCGCATAACTATCCTGGCGGGTGGATTGAACAGCGTTATCTTCCAGAAGGACTTGAACGTGGTGCGTTCTTCTCGCCATCTCCAAGAGGTTGGGAAGCGTGGAGAATTGCAGCTACAGAGCGAGATCGTCACGAGGAAGTCTAGGATTTTGAATTACCCAAGTGGGAGCATTAAGAAGGCGCTCCTCGGGTAGAATAGAAGGAACTGTAACCGTTAGCTTTGAGGGATGGCATAGATGGATTACCTACAGATTGCCCTTGTAGTCTTAGCCGTAGCTGGTGTTTGGGCTATTGTCGAGGTTGCTCTGACCCTAAGAACAACAAGAAAGTCAATTACTGAGATTACACTCTCAGCTAACAACACTATTGAACAGATTCAACCTGTTATTTCAAAAATTGATGGCATGGTTGATGAACTTGACCCAACTATTAAGCAACTACCTGCACTTATGCAGAAGGTTGATGAGGCTGCAGAGAACGCTAATACTTCCCTTGAGAGTCTCAATGTAGTTCTTGGTGACGTGGCAACCGTTTCTGGTGCAGCATCTGCTGTAACTGCCACTGTTAGCAAAGCTGCAACTGACGCCGTGACAGGCGTTGTTGAGTCTGTTTCAAAACTGGGGACTGGTCTTGGTGGATCTTTAAATCCTTCCAAGCTTGCTGAGGCAGCTCAGGCTCGTTTAAGTAGCGCAACTGCAACAGCACAGCAGAGTGCGCAGCGCGCTCAGGAGTATCTTGAGGAGCTTCCTTTGCTTTCTCAAGATAAGAAACAGCATGTCAGACCAGCTCGTACTGAGCAGTTCTATATTGAGTACGGTTCTGAGTCTTCTCAGAAAACTGAGGAGTAGTTTGTTATGGCACAAAAAATTGTTGAGCTTTCCGCTCCTGCAGATCCAACGTTCGCTCGCTCAGTCAGAATGATGGCAGCTAATCTTGCTGTTTTATGCAAGATGAATGTTGAAGAGCTTGAAGATGTAAAGATGGCCGCTGAAGAAGGTTTTGTCTTTGCGTGTGGCACTCAAAATGATTTTGTAGACATCACGTTCACTCTTGAAGACACTTCGATGCAGATTGATTTTGTTTTGGGAGATGAAGACCCTGTAGAGTCTGAGGCAGATAATGCTCAACCTTTAGAGCTTGTTGAACTTTTGCTCTCTGCCATCTGTGATGATTTCTCGCTTAGCGATGATGGTTATATGCTTCATCTTGTAAAGACTTCTGGTGGTGCACATGCCTAAACCCGAAGCAAACGAGGCAGTGCAGGCTTCTGCAGAAGAGCAGAAAGCTGCAAGAAGAGCTGCTCGTCGTGCTTCTAGAGGTACCCCAGCCTGGGATAAAGATAGAACACGAAAGCTTTTTGCCCAATACAAAGAAACAAATGATCCTGAGGTAAGAGATCAGCTTATTATGAGCCACTTAAACCTCGTGCGTTTTTTGGCTTCTAAGTTCAAAAATCGTGGAGAACCACTTGATGATTTGATTCAGGTGGGAACCATTGGTCTTATCAAGGCAATTGATAGATTTGAGCCTGATCGCGGACTTGAATTTACTACGTACGCTACACCCACCATCATGGGAGAAATTAAGCGTCACTTCCGTGATAAGGGCTGGTCAGTTAGGGTTCCTCGTCGTTTACAGGAGTTGTCAGCAAAGATTAATCAGGTCACCGATGATTTGACTAAAGAGCTGCAGAGAAGTCCTTCAATTGAAGAGATTGCACAACGTCTTGAGACTACTGTTGAAGAGGTGCTTGAGGCAATGGAGTCTTCTAGTGCCTATAGCTCAGTACCTCTTGAGGGAGGAAGCTCCGGAGCTGACGGAGATGAGACCCCTTCTATCATTGATCAATACGTAACAGAAGATGAAGACCTTGCTGGTTCTGATGATCGTATTGTTCTTGAGGAAGCTATTAGAGACTTCTCACCACGGGAGCAAGAGATTATTCGCATGCGTTTTGTCGAGGGTCTTACGCAGGTAGAGATTGCTGAGAAGCTCGATATCTCTCAGGTACAGGTCTCAAGACTTTTACGTCGCACTTTAAAGCGAATTCAGGAGAAGATTGACCCAGAAAGTGTGAATCGTTAATGGATCAAAAAAATCAGAATCTTTTTAATTCTGTTGAGAGATGGAAACAACGCGGCCTTATGGTATGGACAGCTATTGGCCTAGCAGGATTGTTTGCACTTGCTCTCTACGTCTTAGGTATCTTGGGACAAGCTGTTGAACTGCTAGCCATTGGTGCTGTCATTGCGTTTGTTTGTAGTCCAGTTACCAACTGGCTTGAAGACAGGGGAGTACCACGTGGTATCTCTGCTCTGATTGCACTTGTTCTTACGCTCATAGTGCTTGTAGAGTTTTTGATTTTGATTGCTCAGCCATTAGTGCTTGAGCTTACCACGCTACTCAAGAATGCTCCTTCGTATGCGAGTCAGATAGGAGCAATGGGCAGGGAGTTTTGGCAGAACTTTGATTCACAGAGTAATCCTGCAGTGAGACAGACTGTTGAGCTTGCTATTGAGCAGGCATCAAGCATTGGTATATCTGTTGCCTCTGGTATTTTGAGCTGGCTTTCATCATCTGCTCTTGGCAATATCTCGTCTATTGCAAATCAGCTTATGGTCTTTTTCTTAGGTCTGGTGCTTGCATATTGGCTTGCAAAAGATTATCCCGTTATTGTCCGTGAGCTTGCCAGTATTGTTGGTCCTCGTAAAGAAAATGAGTTCAGACTTATTCTTGCTATTCTTAGTAGATCTATCAGCGGATATATGAGAGGTACCATCATTACCTCAGTGGTAAACGGTATCCTTGTGTATATTGGCTGCTTAATTTTAGGTAATCCTTATGCCGCACTTATCGGTATGCTTACGGGAATTTTCCGCATTATTCCTGTTGTTGGACCGGTTTTCTCGGCAGGCATTGCTTTGATTTTAAGCATTTTGGTAGACCCTATCATGACCGTATGGACCATTGTTATCTTGGTGGTTGTACAAAATCTTGTTGATAATGTGCTTTCACCTTTGGTTATGGCAACTAGCGTTAAAGTTCACCCTGGTCTCTCGCTCGTTGGTATTGTCATTGGCAGCGCTCTTGGAGGAGTGGTTGGAACTATTCTTGCTATACCTTTGACAGCAGCACTGAGGGGCATCTTTGTGTACTTCTTTGAGAAGTATTCGGGTAGACAGATTGTCTCGCCAAATGGCGCGCTTTTTAACTCGACGCAGTATGTGGATGAGTCTGGCGCTATTCTGCCAGAGTATGATGCCCTAGATGACCCAAAGTTCTTTGAGGAGTCGCGTCTTGTTGATCAAGACACTACGGCTCATGTGCGCAGCAAGTCTTCAGCTCCCGCGCCCAAGATTCTTGGACATGATTTTTCTCAGTTACTTTTTAGGAATACTCAAGAAGTTACTAAGGAACCAGATAAACCATCGTCAGATGCGGTAGACTCAGACAGTACAAAAGAGTAGTTATTTGAATACGGAGAAGTACTTTATGGCCGACTATAAAACAATGACAACAGCAGAGATTCGTGAGGACTTCCTTACCTTCTTTGAGAGCAAAGGTTGCAAGCGCTATCCTTCTTCATCTCTGGTACCTTCTGATCCTTCGCTGCTTCTTGCTAATGCTGGCATGAACCAGTTCAAGGAATATTACCAGGGCATCAAGACTATGAAGGAGATTGGCGCAACTTCCTGCCAGAAGTGCCTTCGTACTAACGATATTGACAACATTGGCGACTCTCGCCATCTCTCATTCTTCGAGATGCTGGGTAACTTCTCCTTTGGTGGTTACACCAAGCGTGATGCATGCACCTGGGCAATGGAGTTTATTTCTTCTCCAGAGCACCTTGGCCTGCCTCTTGATCGCCTGTACTTTACTGTCTTTACTGACGATGATGAGGCAATTGAGATCTGGAAGTCTCTTGGCGTAGCAGAAGATCACATCACCCGTCTGGGCGAGGAGGACAACTTCTGGGCAGCTGGTCCAACTGGTCCTTGTGGTCCTTGCTCTGAGATTTACTTTGACCAGGGTCCTGAGTTTGAGGGAGAGGCTCCTGGAGACGACGGTGACCGTTACCTTGAGTTCTGGAACCTCGTCTTCACCCAGTTTGACCGCCAGGAAGATGGTTCTCTGCCCGAGCTTCCTCATCGCAACATCGATACTGGCATGGGCCTTGAGCGTATTGCAGCTATCATGCAGCATGAAGGCACCAACTACGAGGGAGATATTATGCGTTCCCTCATCTCTTTGGGCGAGAAGCTCTCTGGTAAAAAGTATCACTCCACTGACGAGATTGACCGCAGCCTGCGTATCCTTGCAGACCACTCTCGTGCAGTAACCTTTATGATTGGCGACGGCATTCTTCCTGGTAACGAGGGTAGAAGCTACATCCTTCGCCGCCTGCTCCGCCGCGCTGTCTACCACGGTCGCTTACTGGGCATTCAGGGCACCTTCATGGCAGAGTATGCACATGAGGTTGCTGTTCTGCTTGGCGCAGAGTATCCAGAGCTTGTCGAGAAGAGCGCTCTTATCGATGGCATTCTGACCGCAGAAGAGGAGCGCTTTGGCGCTACGCTTGACGCAGGCGAGTCTAAACTCACTGCAGAGCTTGAGCAGCTAGAGGATGGCGCACAGCTTTCCGGTGAGGTTGCATTCCTTCTGCACGATACCTACGGATTCCCTATTGATCTTACTCGTGAGATTGCTGCAAATGCAGGTCACGTTGTTGACATGGACGCCTTTGATGCTGCAATGACTGAGCAGCGTGAGCGCGCTCGTAAGTCTGCTAACCGCGATGCTTGGGGTAACGCTCAGAGCATTTGGGTTGCACTCTCTGACCGCTTAGATGAGACCGTCTTTGACGGCTACGACAACAACGAGCTCTCCGGAGTTCGTGTTGTTGCTCTTGTTCAGGATGGACAGGAGGTTGAGTCCGCTTCTGCTGGCTCTGAGGTTGAGGTTGTACTTGACCGCACGCCTTTCTATGCAGAGATGGGCGGCCAGGTTGGTGATACCGGCAAGCTGACAGCTCCTGGTCTCTACGTTCACGTTACTGATACCAAACACCGTGACGGCGGCCTTGAGTCCCACGTTGGTGTGGTAGAGGAGGGTACCATCTCTGTTGGTGACTCTGTCTCCGCAACTATCGACGCTGGTCGTCGTGAGCTTATTCGCCGCAACCACACCGCAACTCACCTGCTTGACGCTGCACTTAAGAAGGTTTTGGGTGACCACGTCAACCAGGCTGGTTCTCTTGTTGCTCCCGATCGTATGCGTTTTGACTTCACACACTTTGAGGCTCTTACCAAAGATGAGCTTGATCGCATTGAGGGCATGGTAAACGCAGAAATCTTTGCTGCTAAGCCTGTTGTTACTCAGATTATGAGCATTGAGGATGCAAAGGCCGCTGGTGCTGTTGCACTCTTTGGCGAGAAGTACGGTGATGTCGTACGCGTTGTCTCTGCTGGTGCAGAAGACACTCCATTCTCTCGTGAGCTCTGCGGTGGTACTCACGCACGCAACACAGCAGACCTTGGCCTCTTCAAGATTATTTCTGAGAGCTCCGTTGGTTCTAACTCAAGGCGTATTGAGGCTGTAACTTCTATGGGCGCTATCGAGTACGTTGATGAGCGCTTGGCTCAGCTTGATGAGGTTGCCGCAGCTCTGAAGGTTCGTCCTTCTGCTGTTGCAGACCGCGTTGAGCAGCTGCAGCAAGATCTTCGCACTGCAAACCATAAGCTTGAGGCCGCTCTTACCGGAGCAGGCAGCAACCAGGTAGCAGAAGCACTTAAGTCTGCTGTTCAGCTTAATGGCTATAGCTGTGTAATTGCTAAGCTTGAGGGCCTTTCTGGCAAAGAACTCCGCTCCGCATGGGATGGCATCCGCGATGCATCTGATGGCCAGCCTGTTGCTTGTGTCATTGCATCCGCAACCGCTGATGGTAAGGTTTCCCTGCTTGCAGGTGCCACTGATTCTGCAGTTGCAGCGGGCTTCTCGGCAGGAGATATTGTAAAAGAAATTGCAGAGCTTGTTGGTGGCCGTGGTGGCGGTAAGCCAGCAATGGCCCAGGCAGGTGGCTCAAATGCTGCAGGAATTGATGCTGCGCTTGAGGCTGCAAAAGCAAAGCTTGGTGCGTAACGTTTGCGTGTTTTAGCTTTAGATATTGGTGAAGTTCGCATCGGGGTTGCTGTAAGTGACCCCGATGGTGCTATTGCGTCACCTGTTTGCGTGCTACCTGCGCAAGAGGTGCTCTCACATGCACGTACGTTTAAGGCTATGCTTGAAGATTGGGAGCCAGAACTGCTTTTGTGCGGTCGTCCTAAAACGCTCGCCGGCGAAGATGGACCACAGGCCCAAAAAATTACCGCTCAAGCTGAGCAAATTGCGAAGAACTGTCAACTTCCATTAGAATTTACTGACGAAAGACTTTCTTCTGCGGAAGCAAAGAAAATCCTTCGAGCGCAAGGTTTATCTGAGAAAGCCATGCGTGGAAAAGTTGACATGGTTGCAGCTTCGCTCTTTTTGCAATCATGGCTTGATGCACAGATGAATAAGGGAGACTAAATGCCCACCCTATCCAATGGTTCTTCTCCGCGTCGTCAAGGCGCACATTTTTCTTCTCCTGTTCCAGAGGGACAGGCTCAGGAAGAGCAGGCTCAGCAGGAACAGATCACGCAGCCTTCAGTTGAGGCTACAGGATCGCTACCTGCACTTACCGGTGGCAAGCTTTCTTCAAGAAGCGCTCAAGTCACTCATATGGCAAAGAACAAGCAGGTAAAGCATAGAGATAAGAAGGCTTCAAAGCGTTCTCGTATTTTTGCGGCACTTATCGCTTTCATCATGGTTGCGGCCCTTGGCATCTTTGTATGGAAAGTAGCGCTTCCAGAGCTTTCTCGCGCTAATTCTGATACACAAGAAATTACCGCTGGTCAGCAAGTTACCGTTACTATTCCAGATGGTGCTGGTGCGCAGGAAGTCGCAAAGATTCTTTTTGAGAACAAAATTATTGCTACTAAGAGCGAGTTTTTAAACCAGGTAAAGCGTCAGGATGCTGAGCAGAAAATTAAGAGCGGTATCTATGTTATTACCACTGGTACTAAGCCAGCAGACATTGTTCACCTGCTTATTTCTGGCCCTAATGCTCCTGGTAGTGGCTTTGTCGTACCAGAAGGTTATACCGTTTCTCAGGTTGCAGATTTGGTTCAGGACTACTTTGGCATTTCTCGCGATGATTTCTTGAATCAGGCAAAAGCATCCAATTATGTTGCTGACTATCCGTTCCTTGCTGGCGCGGTAGACGCTAACGATTCTCTTGAGGGCTACTTGTTCCCCAAGACTTATACCTTTACAGAAAGCAATGTAACTGCCGATACGGTCATCCGTGCCATGCTTGACCAGTTTGAGACAGAGACAGCTGATCTTAACCTGGATGCCGCTCGCATTACGCTTAATAAGCGTTACAACTTGAATCTTACTAACGAGCAAATCATTATCATGGCATCTATTATTGAGCGAGAAGCCCTGACTGATGATGACCGTCCTAAGGTTGCATCTGTCTTCTACAACCGCCTGTACGATGATATGTATCTTCAAAGTGACGCTACTCTTGCTTACTCTTTGGGTAGGGAAGCTACCGCAGAAGAGCTCAGCTCGATGACAAGCGACCCCTATAACACATATGCGTTTAAGGGTTTGACTCCTACGCCTATTTGCTCCCCAGGTTATGCCTCTATTAAGGCGGCTATGGATCCAGCAGCAACCAATTATTACTACTTCTGGATTACCTCGGATGAGCACGTATTCTCAGAGACGTACGACGAGCATCAGCAGGCTATCGAAAACGCACGCGAGCGTGAAGCCGCAAGCAAGCAATAGTTGGTGTGGCATGAGTTTGATCAAAGCAACACAATACGTCTCTGCTGTTGAACGCATCTCAATAGAGGATTTGGTTCAGCAGGGGATTACACTTGTGCTCTTAGATCGCGATAATACCTGTGTGCCCCGAGACACCAAGATGACGCCGCCAGAGGTTTCTGCTTGGTTTGAGAAGGCTCATGCGGCTGGATTAACGCTTTGTCTCATCTCCAATAACATTCACCTCAATGAGATCCAGCGTAGCGCTCATGAGCTGGGAATTGAAGGAGAGGGCTTTGCGTGCAAGCCGCTTCCCCGCGCGCTAACTGCTGCTATGAAGCGTTTCTCGGCAACTAAAGAGCAAACCGTGATGGTGGGAGATCAGATTTTTACTGATGTTATTGCAGGTAATTTGGCTGGCGTCTCAACTATTTTGGTAAAGCCGCAGTCCAATGAGGATCTTTGGTACACCAATATCATTCGTCACGTCGAGCGCCGCATTTTAAAAAATGTAACTTTTACGTCATAACAAGACGGCTTTAGTTTACTTGCTCCAACTCGATGATAGAATCATCTTGAAAGGCTGGAGGAGTATGGAGCTTCGCGATTCAAGATACGTTGTACATGAGGGCTGTGATCATATCTTTTTTGTAGGCTTTCTGGGTGCCGGAAAGTCCACACTCGCACGTAATTTGGGCGAGCTGTTTCACCGCCGTTATGTTGACACCGATCGCCTAGCAGAGCGTATAGCAGGTAAATCACTGGCAGAAATCTACGAAGATGACGGTGAAGAGCTTTTTAGGCAGGCAGAAACTGAGGTTTTGCACACGCTTAAGTCTAAAAAGTCACTGCTCGTAAGCTGTGGCGGTGGAATTGTCGAGAAGGACGTCAATCTTGCGCTTATGCGTGAGATGGGAGTCATTGTGTTTCTCGACGGCGATCTTTCTGACTCGCTTCGTCAAATTCAGCGCACAGATAGGCGTCCTGATCTGGGAAGCTTTGAAAACGCTACTCAGCTTTATAGACGGCTGCGTCCACGTTATGAGGCTGCTGCTGATATTACTATTGATATTCGTGAGAAAACGTTTGAGCAGGTAGCCATTGATTCTGGCAAGCTGCTTTGGGAAAGAGGTCTTCTATGAGTGACAATGTCCAGGCTGAGATTGAAGAGGAATTGCCACCTGTTCAGATTAAACAGTGGGTTTCTATTCCTGGTGGCTCTATTGCACTTCGTTCTGGTGCGGGCGTTCTTTCAAACTTTGGTACTGAGCTCAGAACCGCAGTGGGAAGACCCCATCGCTGTGCTTTTCTTGTCAGCGATCAGGCAGACAAAGACCTTGCTGAGCTTCTGCGTAGAGACCTCACCACCATTGGTTTTCTCGTCACACGTGTAGATGTAGAAGATGGCAAGGCAGCAACTACCGTGGCAACTGAGGCACAGGTATTGTCTGCTTTGGCAGAAATGCACCTGACAGCTGATGATTTAGTAGTTGCCGTGGGCCACGAGGGTGTCATTTCTCTTGCTAACCACGTGGCAAACAAGTGGTGTGGGGGAGTTTCCCTTGCTACTGTCCCGCTTGATTTAGCAGCAGTTATTGTCTCGTCTATTACTCCTCGCGCGCTTGATACTGACGCTGAACATCAGCGCCTTGTTACCACTAAGCCTTGCGCTCGTTTCTGCTTTGCAGATCTTGAGGTTATGGATCTTTGCGATGACAGTGCTAAGGTTGCCCAGGTATGTATGGTTGCAACGGCTATGTCTGATAATGAGGCGGAGTTTGGCCGCATTTGGGATAGAGCAGATAACCTCTCCTCTGGAATTGCCGATATAGTTGCAGAGCAGCTGGCAGAGTCTACTAAGACCCGTGGGCGTCTCTCTGATTCTTCCGCTATTGCTATTCAGCAGTCTGTTCCTTACGGTTGGGCTTTTGTGGAGGCACTTCGTCCGCTCATCCCAGCTGATCAGCCTCTTTCTGCACTTTATGCAGACGCACTGCGTTTCTCGGCAAGAATTGCAGTAGCTAAAGAGGCGCTTTCTTTTGACGATATGCTTGCCCAAGACGAGATTCTTGAGCGCTTGAATATCGGCTTTGTTACCTGTGACATCACTTCTGAGCAGCTTATCGAAGCTCTCAAACAGGAATGTTTCCGTTCTACTAATCGTTTTATGTTGCCGATTCCAATGTCTATTGGAAGGGTAAGATTAGCTTCGGTCGACGAGGAACTTCTCGCCGAACATGCCCGCGCTTGGTGTGAGGCTCACGCTTCGCATTAAAGTGCCGCATCTTGCAGTAAGGAGCCTGTTTGCTGAGGCGACTCCACAAGGTGCAACTCTTTGTTGTAAACATCTCGAGAAGGGATTTGAAATGGCAGATTTACAGGCAGCAGCAAAGCGCGTTGCGCGCTTTCGCGAGGTAATGGCTCAGAGGGGTTACGACGCTGTTGTTCTACGTCACAACCCAGACCTTCGTTGGTTGACTGACGCTGAGCGTGTCTTTGACTTTGAGCAGGCACATACTGCATTTATTACGCAGGATGAGCTCTTCATGCACACTGACTCTCGTTACTACAACACATTCCTGGAGCGCCTTGGTGCTGATTCTCCATGGAAGTTTGACCAGGAAGTCACTACTCCTACCGAGTGGGTTGCCGCTCATATTGCTGAGGCTCGTGCTCGCGTAGTAGCTATTGAGGACACCGTTGATCTTGCTTTCTTTGATGGTCTTGAGCAGGCACTTCGCGATCACTCTGTTGCTGCTTTGCTTCCACGCATGCACGGTGATATTGCTGAGCTGCGTATTGTGAAAGATCCTGCAGAGATTGAGCTTATGAAGCACGCTCAGTCAATTACTGACAAGGCGTTCCTCCACATTTGCGAGTACATTAAGCCAGGCCTCACTGAGCAGCAGATTCGCGCAGAGCTTGAGAACTACATGCTCTCCAACGGTGCAGACGCTCTGTCCTTTGATTCCATCATTGCTTCTGGTCCTAATGGTGCTAATCCTCACGCACAGCCAGGTGAGCGCGTAGTTCAGACAGGCGACATGATTGTTATGGACTATGGTGCAGGCTATCTTGATTACCACTCAGATATGACCCGTACTGTTGTTGTTGGCGCACCTTCCGAGGAGCAGCAGCACGTCTTTGACGTTGTCCGCAAGGCAAACGAAACTTGCGCAGCAGCTATTCATGCAGGTGTAACTGGTTCTGATATTCATAACCTTGCAGTTAAAGTTATCTCTGAGGCTGGCTACGGTGAGTACTTTGGCCACGGCCTTGGCCACGGTGTTGGCGTTGAGATTCACGAGCGTCCATTTTTCAACCCACGCTGGAACAAGGTTATTGCAGCAGGTTCTGTTGTTACCGATGAGCCTGGCATTTACCTGCCTGGCAAGTTTGGTATCCGTCTTGAGGACTTTGGCGTTGTTACTGAGGATGGCTACGATGTCTTTACTCAGTCCACACACGATCTTGTGTCTGTTGGCTGCTAACTAGACGCGATATACGGAGTTTTTACGGCCAGAAGCTTTAGGTTTCTGGCCGTATTTTTACCGTATCTCCTAGGGCGAGAAGACCTTCTCGCCTAAAAAGTAGCTTATAAAACCTAAAAAATTTAAAAAGAGTTAGGTTAGTGGAGGTATGTTTTAGACTTATGTAATAAAATCAGAAACGTAAATGTTATTTTCATTGTTATGTTTACAGTTTCATTTGTTTTATTAGGCGGAGAAGAAGGAGGTAGAAGTGGTTAGTATCGTTCTAGCCAGCCATGGCAAATTTGCCGAGGGTATTAAAGATTCTGGCAGCATGATTTTTGGACCACAGGAAGGCGTTGTAGCTGTAACGCTTACTCCTGATATGGGCCCAGATGACCTGCATCAGAAGATTCTCGACGCAATTGCCACGCTTGAAGATCAAGAGCACGTTTTGTTCTTGGTTGACCTATGGGGTGGCACCCCCTTTAACCAGATTTCTCGTGTTCTTGAGGAAGAGGGTAAAGAGGATTGGGTTGCCGTTACTGGACTTAACCTCCCAATGCTTATTGCGGCATATGGTTCTCGCCTTGGCGTAGATACCGCCGCCGAGGTAGCAAAAGAGATTTACTCTGAAGCTCGTATGGGCGTGAAGATTAAGCCAGAAGAGCTTGAGCCACAAGAGGCAACACCTACAGATGTTCCTGCTGCTCCTGCAGCACCTCGGGGAGCAATTCCTGCAGGCACTGTTATTGGTGATGGTAAGCTCAAGATTGTCCTTGCACGTATTGACACCCGTCTTTTACATGGTCAGGTTGCAACTACTTGGACAAAGATGACCAAGCCAGACCGCATTATTGTCTGCTCTGATGGCGTTGCTCAAGATGAGCTCCGCAAGACCATGATTGTTCAGGCAGCTCCTCCAGGAGTACATGTTCACGTTGTCCCTATTAAGAAGATTATTGAGATTGCTCACGACACTCGTTTTGGTAATACCAAGGCAATGCTTCTGTTTGAGACTCCTCAAGATATGCTTCGTGCTATTGAGGGTGGCGTAGAGATCAAGGAAGCTAACCTTGGTTCTATGGCTCACTCTGTTGGCAAAGTTGTTGTTACCAACGCAGTTGCTATGGATGAAGACGACGTAAAGACCCTTGAGGCTATCCGCGAGTGCGGTACAGAGTTTGATGTACGTAAGGTTCCTGCAGATAATGCAGAGAACTTTGATGCAATGCTTAAAAAAGCTAAGTCCGAACTTGCTGATCGTAAGTAACTAGAAGGAGGTAGAAATGACACCTATCACAATACTGCTTGTCGTAATTGTTGCTCTTCTTGCTGGCATGGAAGGTATTCTTGACCAGTGGCAGTTCCATCAGCCCCTGGTTGCTTGTTCACTGATTGGCCTTGTGACTGGTCATCCTGCTGAGGGAATTTTCCTTGGTGGTTCTCTTCAGATGATTGCTCTTGGTTGGGCAAACATCGGCGCTGCAGTTGCACCGGATGCAGCTTTAGCATCTGTCGCATCTGCAATTATTATGGTTTTGGCACTTAATGGTGGAGATACCGACACTACTGCTGCTATTAACACTGCTATTGCCCTTGCGATCCCTCTGTCCGTAGCAGGTCTGTTCCTCACCATGATTGCTCGTACCATTGCAACTGGTATTGTCCACGCAATGGATGCAGCTGCCGAGAAGGGCGATTTTGCTGCAATCGAGCGTTGGCACATCGCAGCCATTTTTATGCAGGGTGCACGTATTGCTGTTCCTGCAGTTGCTCTTTGCTTTATTGACCCAGCTATTGTCACTGACGCCCTAAACGCAATGCCTAAGTGGCTTACTGGTGGTATGGCAGTTGGCGGCGGCATGGTTGCTGCTGTTGGTTATGCAATGGTTATCAATATGATGGCTACTCGCGAAGTTTGGCCATTCTTTGCACTGGGCTTTGTTCTTGCAGCTATCAACCAGCTTACCCTTATTGCTCTTGGCGTCATTGGCGTTTGCCTTGCTATTCTCTACATTGGTCTTAAAGACCTTGCTAAGCAGGGTGGCGGCGCAGGTGGCGGATCTGGCGATCCACTCGGCGATATTATCGACAACTACTAATTCTGAAGGAGTGTGAAACTAATGGAGAATAAGATTCAGCTTTCTAAGAAAGACCGTATGTCTGTTGCTCTTCGTCATCAGTTCCTTCAGGGTTCTTGGAACTACGAGCGTATGCAGAATGGTGGTTGGGCATTCTCAATAATTCCTGCCATCAAAAAGCTCTATCCAAACAAAGAAGACCAGGTAGCAGCTCTTAAGCGCCACCTTGAGTTCTACAATACTCATCCTTATGTTTCTGCGCCAGTCATGGGTGTTACCCTTGCACTGGAGGAGGGACGCGCTAATGGCGAGCCTATTGATGACGTTGCAATTCAGGGCGTCAAGGTAGGTATGATGGGTCCTCTGGCTGGTGTTGGCGATCCAGTCTTCTGGTTTACTGTCCGTCCAATCCTTGGAGCACTTGGTGCCTCCATTGCTCTTGGCGGCTCTGCACTTGGCCCTATTCTCTTCTTTGTCCTGTGGAACGTCATTCGCCTTGCCTTCCTCTGGTACACCCAGGAGTTTGGCTACAAGGCAGGTGCTTCAATTTCTTCCGATCTTTCTGGCGGTATGCTAGGCAAGATTACTGAAGGCGCTTCTATTTTGGGTATGTTTATTATTGGCGCCCTGGTACAACGTTGGGTTTCAATTTCATTCACCCCAGTGGTTTCAACCATTCCACAGCAGGCAGGTGCCTATATTGACTGGACAAGTATTCCTTCAGGAGTAGAGGGAATGTATCAAGCATTGAAGCTCTACTCTGTTCTTGGACCAAACGGTCTTGACCCAGTCAAGGTAACTACGCTTCAGAACAACCTTGATTCGCTCATTCCTGGACTTGCCGCTGTTGGTCTGACGTTGCTTTGCTGCTCACTGCTTAAGAAGAAGGTTTCTCCAATTGCCATTATTCTGGCTCTCTTTGGTGTTGGTATCGTTGGTCGACTTCTTGGCTTTATGTAATGAATAAGAGTACGTACTAGTACTTAAAGTCGCACGAATATGGGTCGCGCTCTATAATGGGTGCGACCCATTTTTGAAAGGATTGTATGGCTCAGTCTCAGAACAGCACCGTTGACCTCACCATGAAAGCCACTTCATTTCATGGTTTAGCCACGTACGGCGATATTCTTATTGGCAATAAGGCCTTTGAGTTTTATAACCAGAAAAATCCTGAAGACTATATACAGATTCCCTGGGACCAGATAGATCATGTGGCTGCCTCAGTCCTGGGACGTACTAAAAGCATTTCTCGCTTTGCTATTTTTACTAAAAACAATGGTAATTACTCATTTTCAACGCGAGATAACAAAGCAGTTCTTCGTGCTATTCGTGAATATATAGGGGAGGAGAAGCTTGTTCGTTCCCCAAGCTTTTGGTTTGTCTTTAAGCACGGACTCATGGCAATTCCACAGCTTCCTCGCCTTATTAAAGAGAGTTTTATTAAAAAGAAGTAAGCAAATTTTGCATTTTCACAAGAGCCGCCAGCACGGAAGGCGTGAAACTGATAAAATCCAACATGCATATACGTGTCGCGGGTAGTTTGAAAATTCACGTTCTTCTCGCGACTTTATCGAGTGAAAAGAGTGAGACGTGGCAACTATCAGCACCGCAGATTTTAAGAACGGCCTTGGCCTTAAGATTAACGATAAGTACTACACCATCGTTGAGTTCCAGCACGTAAAGCCAGGTAAGGGCGGTGCTTTTGTCCGCTATAAGATTCGTGACCTTCGTTCTGGTCGCGTTATTGATCAGACCTGCAACGCTGGTACCAAGTTTGAGAACGTTCTTCTGCTCACCAAAGAGATGCAGTACCTCTACAACGACGGTGAGTCCTTCTACTTCATGGACAACGAGACTTACGATCAGGTAGCTGTCCCTGCTGATTTCATTGGCGAGAAGAGCGTCTGGTTCAAAGAGAACGATAATGCACAGCTCCTCTATGCAGATACTGAGCTTCTTGGTGTTGAGCCTCCAATGTTTATTGAGGCAGAGATTACCGAGACTGACCCAGGCTTCAAGGGAGACACCGTTCAGGGCGGTACCAAGCCAGCAACTATTGAGACTGGTGCTACGCTTCAGGTTCCAATGTATCTGAACCAGGGCGAGCGCATTAAGGTTGACACCCGCGACGGCAAGTTTGTTTCTCGCGTTTAACGCATTTTCTTTGGGTGTATAAACATCCAACTGGTAGTGAGTAATTATTTCAAAGACGTTTTGTCTTTTTCTAGGGGGTAAACATGGCTGAAACAGAGCTTCGTATAGCGGGCATCGGCATCTCAAAAGATGTAATTTCAACGGTTGTCTCCGGCGCAGCTGGAAGTGTTGAAGGTGTTGCCTCCGTTGGCGGAAACGACACGCTGGCATCTAACCTCATTAACGTATTCACCAGCAGAAGCCTTGCTCCAGAGAAAGCAGTTGAGGCAAGCGTAGAGAACAATCAGCTTCACCTTGGTGTGCATCTCACCGTTTTCTATGGCTATCCTTTCACAAAGCTTGCTTCTGAGGTAAGACTTGCTGTTGCAACTGCCGTAAATGAGCAGATTGGCGTTAGCACTGCTTCCGTTGATGTTTACATTGACAGCCTTGTTTTTCCTAAGGAGTAGGCTTGAGCGTTAAGTTTTTTGGACGTACCCGCGCCCGTAGCCAAGCACTACAGCTTTTGTTCCAGGCTGAAGCCACTAATCGCAGCGTTCTTGAGGTCCTCGACGGAGACTATACACTCTCCGAGGGACCTCTTGACGAGTATGCACAGTCACTGGCAGTAGGAGCAGATGGCATCAGAGATGATCTTGATGACATCATTGCTGCTTACTCAAAAGACTGGGCAATTGATCGCATGCCTTCTGTTGACCGCAATCTTCTAAGAATTTCTCTCTACGAGATTCTGGAGGTTCCAGAGGTTGACGTTGCTGTTGCTATTAACGAGGTAGTTGACCTTGCTCGCGCCTACTGTGGTGACGATTCTCCTCGTTTTATTAACGGTGTTCTCGGCCGTATTGTTGACGATGTTGAGGCTGGAGAAGACATTTATTCTCTGTGTCATAAGCAGTCTGCTGAGCAGGACAATTCTGAAGAAGAGCCAGTAAGCTCTGTGGAAGATGCAGAGTAGCCATGGCAAAAATCGATACGTCTGAATATCAGAGCTTTGACCAAATAACCGCAAGACTCGATTCAATTGTTGATCAAGTTCGCGATAAGAACGTCTCGCTTGAGCATTCCCTTGACCTCTTTGATGAGGCAATTGCTCTAGGCTCAAAGGCTGTTAACATGGTTGACACCACAGAGTTTACGCTAGAAGAGGAAGAACGTCTGGTTCA
>CALBBS010000103.1 GCA_937926845.1 uncultured Atopobium sp.
GCAGCTGAGCCAGCAGCTCCAAGCTGTGTGTATGTTGCTTGCGCAGGCGCTGAGCAGGCTCCTGTTGTATTTGATGCTGTGTTGGCATTGCGTGAGGCTGGCATTAGATGCGAGGCTGATCGTACTGGTCGTTCGCTGAAGGCTCAGTTTAAGCAGGCGGATAAGATGGGCGCAACGCTTTGCGTGGTTATTGGTCCAGATGAGGTTGAAGCCGGTGCGGTAACCCTTCGTGATATGGAGTCTCACGAGCAGGTTCAAGTGCCTGCTGACCAGCTTGTTGCTGAGGTTAAAGCTCGCATTTAATCTCAATAAATACAATAATGATGAGAGGAAATCGTCATCACGATTTCCTCTCTTTTTTGATACGAGAGTATTTATTTTTTATCATGAGAATTGTATAATATTTTTAATTAAAAGTACCTTTCACCATATAAAATGAACCGTTGACGAATATTTTAGACTTTATCGACCAAAAAACCATATATGTATAGCAGAATTCAAAGTAAGGTACGCTCTGTTATTGGAGGAGACATGAGGTTTAAGAAATTTCTTGTAACCGTTCTCTTAGGATGCCTACTTTGTTTTGGTGCTACCGCAACAGCGTATGCATATACGGTTTATTACAAGGGTAGTGCGGTATTTTGGAATTATGGTCGTAATGCAGCAGCCTGGGGATTTTCTGATTGTAATTCTCAGAGCTATGAGCACTGCTCCTCAGTAAATGGATATTCTTCTGGATGGAAGGACCCTGGTGTCCTCTCGACAGCGTGGGGATGGGTCGGCTCTAATACTCTTGAAGCGTATTGGGATTGCAGAGGATAGGTTTTACTGCGGTGATAATTTGATTCTTTATAAGACAAAGATATGTTGTAGGTGAAGAAATGAAAAGAGCGTACCGCTTCATTGTTTCTATCATAGTTGTCTTAATTGCACTTTCTTCGTTTTTGGTGGGAAAAGGTTTTTTAGAAATTTTTACTTCCCGAAAATTCGATTCTTGGCTCTCTAATCAGCCGCAATTTTATACTTCACAGATGTCTAATGAGACAAAAGAAACGTTTGTGTCAGTTGTTAGGGCTTACGCACAAACTCACAAGATGATTCTTATAACAAAAAAGACGGAATCAATTACTGAAGGGCCTAGGATATTGACCGTTGGCGTGCTGTCTTCTCCAGGTAGTGAGGCTAACAGCTTTGATTCCTTTGATATTCTTGGCACCCAAGTTATAAATAGGCAAAAAATCAATGAACTTCTCGGACATTCTCCAGAGTCATACCTTGGCTACGGAATGGATACCAATAATAAAGTTGGTGACTTACCGTATGTATTAGGGTCAATTTATTTCAAATTAGATCAAATTACTCCTGGCTATAATCTGGGAAATTCTTGTGCTGTTTTAGGCCTTTCTCCTGAAGAATTTGATGAATTGGTTGGCCAGATTTCAGAAGCTACTGGCCTACATAAAGAAAAATTTATTACTAATTATTCAGGATCAGCGGTTGAAATTGGACTCTTCTACTACGTTGCTGGGGTAACTTTTATAATTTTGAGCATATCGTTTTGTTTACTGACGTATTACAACTCGTTACAAGAATTAAAGAAACTCGGTGTTCACGTAATGCTTGGCTGGAGTAAGAGCGATTACGTCGTTCATCATTATTTTTTCTATTGTGCTTTAGCAGCTGTTTTACTGCCATTAGCCTTTATGTGGACAATGGTTAATTGTTCTGGATTTGATATTACTGGCAGTTTTTTACTGTTTACGTTTACCTCCGCAATGCCAGCAATACTTGTAGTTGTGGTTTCGGTACTAATTTCTGCTGCTCCACTTCTAACAATTCGGCCTGTAGATGCAATTTTAGGAAGACTGTCGCAAAAGGGTCTGTACGTTCTAACGGCGATAATTTATGCGCTTTGTTGTGTAGTAGTTTTTGCTGGTTCTACGTATATGGATGCTCCTATAACAATGTACTCAAATCTACTATCCACTCAAGAAAATTGGTCTGTATATAAAGATTGGTATATTGTCCGAAATCATGTTTCTCAAGGTAATTTTTTCAACGGCAGACCAATGGATAAAAGTAAGGAATTATTTGATTGGTATAAAACCCACGAGCACGATACAGGTGTATATATTGCTCATGTAAATCAAATAGGTGAGCCAACGCTAAATGCCTATGAAGTAAATTCATCGATTTTGAAGCCATTTGATGTTCTGATTGCATCCCCATCTTATCTAAAAGAAATTGGGGTAGCGTTGACTGATGAACAAGTTAAAAAAGCGGAGAATGGAACAAGGATTTATCTCGTTCCAAGCTCGTACTCAGAAGAACAAAAATCTCTGTTGAGAGAACTTGTGGCTAGAAGCGACAAGATATTTGAGTCAGATATCGTTACACCTTATATGCAAAATCCTTCATCTGAATTTATTGAATACGATGCTAGTGGGGGATTTTTTACCTGGTCAACAAATATAGACAGCCCTTCTATAAGTACAAATGTTGTAATCAAAGTGGTAACGTCAAATAACATGATTCCTACTGAATCAGAGAGTTTAGTGGCTACGGGGCTTGATAATAGTTACATAAAGTTATCACCTGAGGCCGCTGCAAATTTGTTGGATTCCAGCGGTGTTGTAGAGCTCTCTGATGATGGTTTTGGAACACAGTTCAGTTCGATAGAGAGCTTTATAAAGGACTACAGAAAATCTCTGCAGGAGCTCTTCCTCTTATTCGGTGTTGTAATTGTGCTTATGTTTGCAGCTATAACGGTGATTCAAATAAGTATGATTTCAATTGTCCAGAGGTTACATGAGAGAAAAATTGCTGTTGAATGTATGTTAGGATTTGGCATTTGCAAGCAATACATTAATATTTTCCTCGTAGTGAATCTCATTGCACTTGTTGGAACACTTTGCATGATTGTCATGGGTTCAACTCTTGGAATAATAATGGGCTGCTTGATGTTATTGATTTCCAATTTGACTATCAGTATTTCTGCAAATAGAAGCACCATGAGAATTGTTCTAGAGAATCTCTCTAAGGAGTAGTTATGAAAACATTTCTACAGGTAGATGCTCTTAATAAGTCATTTGGAAACAACACAGTTCTTCATAACATTTCATTTGAGATAGAAAGTGGAGAGTCAGTGGCTCTCGTGGGTCCTTCTGGGTGCGGAAAATCAACACTTCTTAATATCATCGGTCTTCTCGAGACTTTTGATTCAGGCACAATCAACCTTGAGGGAAGAACATATCCTTCAATCAATAGTAAAAAAGCAACGCTTATGAGGCGAACAGAGATTAATTATCTGTTCCAATCTTTTGCGCTCATTAATGACTGGAAAGTAAGTAGAAATCTCTTATTGGCGCTTCAATACACCAAGCTTTCAAAACAGGAACAGGAACGTCTTATTAGAACTGCCTTGGAAAACTACGGGATCGGCGAGAAGTTCGATGCAGTTGTAAATGAGCTTTCTGGTGGAGAAAAGCAGAGAGTAGCAATTGCTCGGGCAATGATAAAGCCAGGCAATTTGATCCTCGCTGACGAACCAACCGGATCACTTGATAAGGCCATGGCTACTATTGTTATAGACAGTTTGTTAGACTCCGTTCACGCGAATCATAAAACACTTCTTATGGTCACACATGATATGGGTATTGCCCAGCGTTGTGATCGAATTATTAAATTACCAAAGTATCAATAGAAGTATTAACGGCGTAAAACACGTCTAGCTTAGCTATGTGTATGAGGAGCGTTAAACAGTGTGGTCTTAAGCAACTTTTACAGCAGGAAGGCTTGTAGTCGCATCCGTTGTATCTTCGTCCTGCACGCGTGGCCATGCGCAGCTACGAACATTGTCAGAGCATGCGCAGCCACGAACATCGTCAGAGGTAAGACCAAGCCAACGAGCACGATGACCGTCAATCTTTGCTGGGCGTCGATGGAGCCACAGGGAAATTCCTAGGGTCCAAAGAGGCAGCAAATAAAGGAAGCTTGCAGCTAGAAGGCTCATAGAAGGTGCACCAATTGCAGAGAGCACCGAGATGTTTGAAATAGACCACGGTACCAGTGGAGCAAGAATTACAGCGCTATTCTCGATATCTAGAGCAAGAGCGCTGGAAGAGTTTTCTGCGTTCTCGCATAGGTCGTTTGTAAGCATAATAGCCAAAGTCTGGTTGCAAGAAACCATTGAGGTAAACATGCTGGTAATCAGAACGCCAAAGAAAGGCGTGGAGTTATCGGAGAGGTCGGCTACCAGCTGGCACATACGGCGCAGCAAGCCAGTTGTCTGGAAAAGACCAGCGTAGCTCGAAGAAATGGTGACAATTGTTAAGACGTTCATCATTGAGAAGACGCCGCCGCCGTTAACCATGTTTGCAACGGTAGCTCCTGGCGCACGAAGACCAAAAAGCAGAATGACTGGTAGATCCCAAAGAGGAACGCGCTGGATTGTGACGCAGAGAATGCATGCAAGCACCAAGCTGGACGCCATGGTAACAATGACATCAACTTTAAGAATTGAGAAAACAATTACAAGAAGTGCTGGCGTAAGTGAAATTAAAGAAAGTCTAAAGGAGCGACTTAAAAGGCCAGTGATATCTGGGATAGTACCTGTGTTTGCCATGAAGAAATCCCAGGCCATGTAGATGGCACATGCAACAATAAAAGGTACCACGCTGGTACGAAGCATGCGGTTGATATTCTTAGATAGATTGGTATCAGTAAGTTGTGAAACAAGGATTGCACTGGTAGACATAGGGGAGCAACGATCGCCAAAGTAGCTGCCCGCAAGAACAGCACCACCAATAAAGAACTCGCTTGCTCCAATGGCCTTGCCAATAGACATGCAAATGATTCCCATGGTTGCGGCGGTACCAAAAGCGGTACCTAGAAGCATGGACATCATGGTGCAGAGTAAGAATGTTGCAAGAATAAAGATAGAAGGAGAAATAAGAGAAGCAGAAATGCTGACAATCTCTGGAATAGTTCCAGCAGCGCGCCATGCAGCGCTCATAGCACCAACAACAGCAAACAACGCAATGATTGTTTTTACTTCCCAGACGGACTCAAAAGCTGCTAAAAGAAGCTTTTTTGCAGGAATTTTTCGGGAGAGTCCATAACCAAAAAAGAGGAAGAAACCAATGGTCAAAATAGATGTAAGGGGAAAAGATAGGGCTGTGCCTACGATGAGCATCACCGCAAAGGCACTTAGTACTATTAACTCTACCATGCATCCACTCCAAACGAATTTCTTATGTAAATAGAGTAGGCAACTAAAAAGTTGAAGTCCAACTGTTTTCAATGGTTATAATTACAAGTAAATTTTGTAATTCAGTGGGAGCAAAAATGAACTTTCAAACCATGGATTATTTTGTTGCCGTTGCAGAAGAAAAGAGCTTCACTAAAGCAGCCGAACGCTTGAGCGTAACTCAGCAAACACTCTCGGCAAATATTGCAGCCGCAGAAAAAGAGCTTGGGTCTAAGTTGCTAGAACGTACGGTTCCGTTGTCTCTAACGTTTGCAGGAGAAGAGTTCTTGCGGTATGCGCGCAAATTCCAAGCACAGCGTCGCGCCATGGATCAAGAGTTTCTTGATATTGCGGGCAATGAGCGGGGTCGCCTGCGTGTTGGTGTCACCGCCACACGAGGTCATATCATTATGCCACGTTCTATTGCTGCTTTTCAAAAATTACACCCAAATATCTCCATTGAGCTTGATGAGGGCGAAAATGATGAGCTTGTCGAGTGGCTATCTGAAGGTCAGCTCGACTTGATTGTTGCAACGGTTAACTCATCGTCGTATGACTTAGTCGTTAAAAAGCTGTTTGACGAGAAGATCGTTCTAGTAGTATCTCAAGCGCTTCTTGAATCTCTGTATGCAGATAACGTCGACTCGGTTGTCTCGCAAGTCAAAAAGACGGGAAAGCTTACAGCCCTGGAAGCCTGTCCCTTTCTAACGGTGGGCAAGCGAGACATTGCAGGTAGTTTTGCTCGTCATGCGTTTGCTGCATCGGGCATTTCTCCCACTATCAAGGTTATGTCCAGAAACTCCGAGACGCTTTTAGCACTTGCCATGAGAGGTGTTGGCGCCTGTTTCTTGCCGTCTGAGCTGGTTGCCTCTTCCTACTATGACTTTGAAACTTCTGGACTTCACATTATTGAGCTGGGAAAAGAGATGTCGTATTCGGTTAGCGTTGCCTGGCGACGCACCGACCATGTGTGGAGCACAATCGAGTCATTTGCTCAGGTGCTTTCTGAGCAGCGGTATGTGGTTAAGCGAGGTGAGTAGCGTGGATGCTCTTCAGACTGGCCTCAGCCTTAAGATTTTGTATCAGGATGAGTATCTACTTGCCGTGAATAAACCAGCAGGAATTATTGTGCATGCAGACGGTACCAACGAGCCCTCGTTAACCGATTTAGTTTGCGAGAAACTCTGTGCACATGAAGCCTCAAACAAGATAGATTTTTCCCAGGTCCAAGCTCTGAATCGTCTTGATAGGGAAACTACGGGCATTGTGCTTTTCTCGCTCAAAAAAGAAACGCAGTCACAGTTTGATCAGCTTATTGCTTCCAAAGAGCTTTCCAAAGAATATTTAGCAGCCGTTAAGGGTGCGTTTGAGCCAAATAAACTGCTGATAGATAAGGCAATTGGAAAAGATCGGCATAATGCTCAGAAAATGAGAATCTCGCCTACAGGTAAGCCCTCTCAAACAGAGGTGCGCCTCATTAAGGTTGCTTCATCAGCACAAGGTCAAACTCACAGCTTGTTACAGGTCAATCTGCTGACAGGAAGAAAGCATCAAATTAGAGTGCATCTCTCGTCACTTGGGTTTCCCCTGATAGGAGATACGCTCTATGGAGGCGTGTCTTTACTGCAGCGTGGAGCAAAAAAGAAGCATAAACAGCAGCCGTTAATGCTGCATGCATATCATGTTGAGTTTATTCATCCAGTCACAGGCGTAAAAATTGTGATTAAAACGGACATTCCAGAGCGATTTTCTTATTTTGGCGTTCTTGAGAAGGACTTATAGTTCATACTTTAAGCTAGCAACATTCATTCATTTTGTGCAAATACGTTACCCAGACGTGCATAAAGTGAACGAGGAGGGGGAGAAATGCCTGGCACAATGCGAGGTGTATATACCAACCTGACTGAAATCCGCAGGAAGGTATTTAAAGAGGTTTCGGCGCTTGCCTATGAAAAAGCAGATAAAAGCGTTGATGAAATTGCTCGCCAAATGGAAGAGCTGCCTTATAAGATTATTCCAGGTGATATTGCAACGTACCGCGAGAGCGTCTTTTTAGAGCGCGCTATTGTTGGTGAGCGCATTCGCATGACTATGGGCATGCCTATGCAGGATGTTGATCAGCGTGAACATATTTCTGATGGTTTGGAAGAAGCTTCTAGACCAGAAGTTTATTATCAGCCACCTCTCCGATCTATTGTCAAGTTTGCGTGCAACGCATGCGAGGACAACGTGTATCGCGTTACCAATGCATGCCAGGGTTGTCTTGCACATCCTTGCCGAGAGATTTGTCCTAAAGAGGCAATTAGCTTTGTAGATAAAAAGGCATATATTGATCAGGAGAAGTGCATTCAGTGCGGTATGTGCTTCAAGGTTTGCCCTTATCAGGCAATTCATCACCATGTACGTCCTTGCGCTGCTGCATGCGGTATGGACGCTATTGGATCTGATGAGCATGGTCGTGCAGACATTGATTACGAGAAGTGCGTATCTTGTGGTCAGTGTCTGGTTAACTGCCCCTTTGGTGCAATTGCCGACAAGAGCCAGATTTTCCAGGTAATTCAGGCAATTAATGAGGGATATACCGTTGTTCCAATTGTGGCTCCTTCGTTTGTTGGCCAGTTTGGCAAGGGTAGCGTCGGTCGTCTTCGTGAGGCCTTCAAGGAGATGGGATTTGCCGAGGCGGAAGAGGTAGCAACTGGTGCTGACCTCTGCACCGTTCAGGAAGCAGAAGACTTTATCAAAGAAGTCCCAGAGAAGTTGCCATTTATGGGAACAAGTTGCTGCCCTTCCTGGTCTGCAATGGCTAAAAAAGAGCATCCAGAGCATGCTGATGCTATTTCTATGGCACTTACCCCAATGGTTTTGACTGCTCGTCTGGTAAGAAAGCATAATCCAGAGTCCAAGATTGTCTTTATTGGACCATGCACTGCTAAGAAGCTTGAGGCACTGCGCCGCTCCGTTAAGTCCGAGGTTGATTTTGTTCTGACCTTTGAGGAGCTTGCGGGAATGATGGAGTCTAAGGGCATTGACTATACCAAGCTTGATGACGACAACTCCGACTTTGAAAACGCCTCCCATGACGGTCGCGCCTTTGCCGTAGCAGGTGGCGTCGCAGGTGCTGTAGTAAACGTCATCCACCAGAAGTACCCCGATAAAGAAGTCCCTATCATGGCTGTTGACGGCCTTGCTGAGTGTCGAACTATGCTTAAGGATGCTGTTAAGGGTAAATATCCCGGCTATCTTCTTGAGGGTATGGCCTGTCCTGGCGGCTGTGTCGGAGGCGCTGGCACCCTGAGTGCTGTTAACCGTGCAGCCGCAGCAGTTAAGCGTTATGCAAAGACCGCTTCTTCTGAGCTTGCTTCTTCAAATAAGTACAACGATCTTATTCCAGAACTTGCGGGTACCGTCTCTGCTGAGGTTGAGATTGCTGAGGTCCTTGAGGTTCAGAAGCCTGTTGAGTAGACAGGTTCTCTCAAATTAAACGTAAAACGCCGGTGCACTGCATCGGCGTTTTTATATGATACAGATTATTAAGGTAATTTACCTGGTAAAAAAGGACCCGCGTTAACAGGTCCTTTAAGTTTTAGCTGAGAGATAGTCAACAAAATGCTGATTATTTTGAATTACTCAGACTTTTCATTCTTCATGGATGCATAGAACGTTGCATGTGCAAAAACGTCTTTAATGGTTTTTCCATTAATAAAAGGAAGCGCGAGAAATTCGTCTACCGTTGGAACTAGTTCAGAACAATCTACAAAGTGGTTTTTTGAGTTTCTAATACTGGTGTCTTGAGCTCTCCATGCCTCAAAATTGACATCAGTGAGGTAATAAACCTGGTGTCCGACTTGCATGTACACAGAGTGATTACTGTGCAGGTACTCTACCAGGTCTTCGTAAGAAATCTGGAGAACCTCAGAACTTTTCTTGCCCATGATGCAATCCTTTCCACGTCGCTTGCGCGCAAATTATGGACGCACTTTTATTGACTATACCGCCCTCCGAATACGCTTATTCAGATGAATTGAGAGGCATAGGCAAACGGACGTTTTTTCTCGCTCAACGGCAATGATGAATGGTTGTAATTTTTAGTGCTACTATTTGAGAATTTCTTGCACCATTTCTTCTGCGGTATCGCAAAGCGTGGTAGCACCTGCAGCTAGAAGCGTTTCTTTATCTCTAAATCCCCAGGTAACACTTATGCAAGGCATGCCGCTGTTGTGTGCTGTTGCAACATCAACCTCGGAGTCTCCAATATAGACAGCGTCTTGAGGGTCAACGCCAATTTGAGCAAGGGCATAATGGACAGGCTCGGCATCAGGCTTTCTCTTAAGGTCATCTCGCTGACCAAGTGCAAAGTCAAATCTACCTGGGAAGAAATTGCTCATTAAATCTGCAATAGCAAAGTCTGGCTTGTTGGAAACAACAGCGCATTTAACGTCAGCTGCTCTGAGCGTATCTACCGCATCAAGGATGCCAGGGTAGGGCGCAGTGTTATCCAAGCTGTGATCAGCGTAGTGCTCCTTAAAGCATGCGAGTACGCGCTGGTATGTTACATCGTCTGTATCTTCTGGTACAGCATCGCGAATTAGTTTTGCAACGCCATTTCCCACCATCTGACGTACTTCATCAACGGTATAGGTGGGCATGTTGAACTGCTCAAGAGCGTAATTTGTTGCCCAAGCAAGATCAACAATAGTGTTCAGAAGTGTTCCATCTAAATCAAATACAGCGGCTTTATAACTCATTTATACTCCTTTTGTTATAGATAAAATTATACTGAGCTTACATTCAGTTTAAAAAATAATTGATTGTAAAGCATTATTTGGTATGACTGTAAGATTATTTGTGTGAAGTTTATGTATCTCTTAAACATTGTTTCAAAAACAACAAAATTATTTACAATTCAGTAAAGGAGTTCATTAGATTTGTGCTTCGAGAATGGAGAAACAAATGAGTGATGATTTTCGTAAATTGGTAACTGCCCTACAATCTGATTATTCTTTAGCGATTGATTTTCTCGATGATCCTTCATGTTTTTTGAAGAATTATCAGCTTAATGAAAATGAATACAAAGCTTTAAGTACATCAGATTTTTCTTTGTTAGCAGAATTATGCGGAAGTGAGCAGGTTGCTGCTGGAGCGTTATCAGGTGCGCATTCAAGTCTTTGCACAAAGACTACTCCAATAATTAAATGAGTGTTGTAGAACAGTATAATTTTTATTATCTCAGGACTTGTAAATATTGCATATTTTCAAGTCCTGAAGATATATTAATCAAAGAGATATTGTTTTTTTCTGTTTCAGATAAGAAAGACTCTTATTGTGTTGTGACTGAAATGGAAGGCTGTCGTTTTAATTTAATAGTTTATTTAAAGACATTTGGTTATATTAGTTGGAGTTTTTCTTTTCAGGTTTTGGATGTTTTTTGGGTCGGTTCACGTATTTGTTTAATGCTTGAGAATTGCTTTATTATTTTTGATCCAATTTCAAAGAAACGAATGGTACTTACATTGCCATCATATAGGATTCATAAGATTATATCTTTGAATTCATCGGAATATGTTTATTCAACTTTTTCAAAAAATATCAATTATTGCTCTATTGTGAAACATAATATTATTATAAATAAAGATACAGTTATAAAAGAGATATCATCCTATGAAAAAGAAGTAAAAGAGAATATAGGCAATTTGAATCAAGATCAGCAAAATGCTATTGATAATTTTATTTCAACCCTTTCAACATATGGTCAAGCAAGCTTTGTAGGAAAAATAAATAATGCGATAATTCAGTTTAAATATAATAGATTAAATACTGAAGTTGTTGTTGAAGAAAAGGTTCGGTGGACAATTCCTGGATTTATACAATCTGGGGGAATATTTAAATCCAAGTTAATTATACTTTGGTCAAATTTTTTGAATGAGCCTCAATTGGTTTGTCTAGATGAAAAGCAGTATGATAAATTTCATTTTCCAAACACATCGTCAATTTCTTATTGTATTGATTCAAGCACATTACAGCCATATTATTTTGTCAGCGATAAGAAATCAAAAGACTATGTTCTTTTTTTGCATGGGGGTCCGACTGGTCAATTTGTCAATCGTTATGATTTTCTTTATAAATGTCTTTTAGAGATAAATTGTAATCTACTGTTTTTGAATTATATTGGAAGTAGCGGATATACAAGTGAATATCAGAGTTCATTAGTTAATAGGGGAGGAAAGTTAGACGTAAAGTTGATCAAAGAGTTTATTGAAAATTTTATTAAAGATTACGAAATTGAAAGGTTAGTAGTAGTTGGAATGAGCTATGGAGGCTACCTGTCTATACTCCTTTCAAAGAGATTTAGTACAAAAGGATTTATCAAGTTCGTCTCTATTTCTGGATTTTGTAACGTTATGTTTCAATATTTATTTTCGTCCGCTCGGAATGTCATTCTTTTATATTTATTAAATAATTATGAAAAAAATAAATATAGTATTGACCCAGTATATATAAACTTTTTAGATGTAAAAAATTTATCTTTTATTCATGGTTTGAATGATACTTATTGCCCTCTTGAACAGATAGAACAATTTTGTATTAAAAATAACTTCAAACTATCCATTCTAAAAAATTTGAATCATATATCAATGTCATCATTGGAAAAACTGGATGTAGCTCGCATCCTGATGAAAGAGATGGAAAATGATTAGAAAAGTTAAAACACCGTTGGTCGACTCGTTAGATTTGTTTATTGAATCTTCGCGTGAGATAACAGATTACAAACTATATTATGATTTTATTGTTAAGTCTTTTTATGTAAATAGGCAAGAACGGTTTAGTTTATCTGATTTACATAGGTATTTATCAGAAAAAAATGTTAAAGATAAAAAGGAGTTACTTTTAATATACATGCATAGTCTATACGTATTGGCAATAGATAAAGACTTATCGATTTATGGGAATGGTTTTAATGTTTAGAGCAGAGGATTACTTAAAAAATATCGAAAAAGATCAACTTGGAATTTGGGCTTATCCAAGTGATAATATTTATGATAATTTACCAACTTCTGGAATAAAAGTCCATATTTCTGCAATTCCACAAAATTCTGAGTATATTTTTAAAGCAGTGTATCCTTTTTTACGAGAAAAAAATTTATTATTTAAGGTTCTTGTATCTGATCAAATTTTGATGCGAGAAAATAGTGGTGAGTTTGGTTATTCTCAATTGGGTAAATTTATAACAATTTATCCAAAATCGGAAAATGAGCTTGTTTGTATTGTTCCTGCTCTTCATATTTTAACAATTGGATTTTCTTCAATTAGAATTCCCTCAGATTGTAGATATACGAATGATTCAATTATATATTATCGATATGGAGAGTTTAAGTCAGATGAAAATTTTATTGATAATCGATTAAGCACTTCAACTACAAAAACTTTAATCCCAGATGACTTGAAATATGTTCAGAAAGAACTTTCTATTATAAAAGAGTTCACCCCAATTAAATGTATCCGAGCGAGAGGAAAGTCATGTGTTTATCTCGGAATAATGAACTGTAATCGCAAAATCGTAATAATAAAAATGTGGAATCATATTGGTGAAGGATTAGATTATTCAGGTTTTGAATTATTTAAGCATGAATATAAGTTGTTGAAGTCATGTGAAAAACTAGATTCTATTCCAAATATGATAGATTCATTTTATTACAGGGACTGTTATGTAATTGTCGAAGAGAATATGACTGGACATTTGCTTCAAGATTTTTTATTAAAAGGAGTTTCTAGAAATAAAAGAAAACTTATAATGTGTGGAATAATTTCAGAGTTAGAAAAGATTGTGTGTAATGGATTTATTCCTTTTGATATTGCGCCATCAAATTTGCTATTGAAAGGGAATAAGATAAAACTAATCGATTTCGAGTTTTTTCGTTCAATTGATGAAGACTCACCAACTTACAATTTCGGAACGCCTGGATTTATGCACGACAACGTACAGCCAAGTAGGCAGTTTATTTTTTCATTAGCAATGATAGATTATTATTTGCAAGATAGTGTTCAATATAAAACGTTGTTAGAAAATAATGAAGTTAATAAGGATACTATAGACTATGTCTATAACAAGTTTAGTTTTATTTTGTCTAAAGAAAATGCTGTTTCGCTAAAAGACTGTCTAAGAATACTCAAAGAGTATATAGAGGAGGAAAGATAGAATGAAATCCATTAAATTTGATGATGTATCTTATCATTATCATAATTCCGATAAAGGAATTCGGAACTTCTCTTTAGAAATCTCTAAAGGTGAATTTATAGCGGTAATTGGTAAGAATGGTGCAGGCAAATCAACTTTTTTGAATTTGGTTGCTGGACTATTAAAGAAGTATGACGGAAAAATTATTGTTGAAGAAGAGATACCCTTTAGAGATGTTGGAGTTTGTCTACAGAAACAATCAATCGATTGGTATTTAAATGTCTTTGACAATGTGTACCTTGGTGCAAGATTAAGTGGACAAACATCTAGCGATGCTAAGGAAAGTACTTATAAGATCATAAATTTTCTTGGATTGTCTGAGTTTGAAAAATCTTTACCTGATGGCTTATCTGGAGGACAACAGCAGCTCCTGCAGGTTGCAAGAGCGTTGGTTCATAAACCAAATTTTCTTATTCTTGATGAGCCAACCTCCGGGCTGGATGTAATCAAAGGAGATAATTTATTTAAATATTTAAGAAAAGAATGTGATAACAGAAACTGTACGGTACTTGTTTCCTCACATGATCTTGGTTTGTTGGAGGAGTATTGTGATCAGGTTTTATTAATAGAAGATGGTAAATTAAAATTTTTCGGCAAAATTTCCGACTTCTTTTTACAGTACTCTTATGAAAAATTAGCGCGAATTACTTTTGATGGGTTGTTATCGCTTAACAATCAAAGTGATTTAATGTCTTGTTGCCCTTGTTCGATTGAAGAAAATGAAATAACAATACGTGAAGATTATTTTCTTAAGCTGCCTGTTCTTATCGGTAAGTTACAGGAACTTGTTTCAATAAAAAATATTACTTTTAATAATTTGACACTGAGACAAATAATTTTGGAAGGATCTGATAATGAATTTTAAAAAAGAAAGTTTTGGTCTTTCATCATTTGTCATCGTTGTAGAAACAGAGCTTAATGCACTTAAGTCAAATAAACACATAGTATATAGCAGCTTGTTGACTCCAATTTTGTATTATGTTTTTTATGCAATAGGAATTCAGTCAACATTTGGAGATATATATTTTCATGGACAGTATATGTCCTTTTTGTCATTTGCATTTGCTGGCATTTTGATTATGTGCTTATTTCAACAAATGGATCAAAGTGTCTATAGGTTGGTTATAGATAAGCGATGGAATATTTTGCCGATTAAACTTGAGAGTGGTATTAATCCTGAGTGTTATGTGTTGGGCATTTCAACACTTCCTTTTGTAGTAACACTACTTCAATTAATAATTCTTTTGGCTATTTCAATGATTACTGGTATGCAAATAAGTCTTTGGCAAGTTATTGGCATGTTTTTGTTGCTGTGTATTTTCATTGTATTCTGGACATCAATTTTTTCCTGTATTGCATTGCTAATTAATGATTACAAACAGCGAGATTTTATTTTGAGTGTAGTAATGACGCCTTTGATTTTTGCCGCACCACTATTTTATTCTCTTGATAATGCTCCTATGATTCTTCAAGTTATATCAAGATGTAACCCACTGACATATCAACTGGAATTAATAAGAGATGTAATGATTGGATATTTTGACTGGGGATTACTGGTCTTTTTCTTAATAATTAGCATGATAGCATTGCTTTTTTCAGGAAGTGCACTAAAGAGGGTGGATTATACAAATGAAGAACATTAAGTCTCTTTTGCTTTATAAGATCAGAGCGAAGAGATAATTAATTCAAATGATTAAAGTGCTCTAATTGAATAGGAGTACAATGTTTAATCTATGAGCAAAGACGTGCCGTCTACACGTTTTTGCCGTCTTGAAGGAGCTTTCCGATTTGGCACAGGGAAGCAAAGACGAAAGGATAAAAATGGATTGTTCCTCAGAAAACCCCCAGAATTATTCCGCTCACGCAGCTGTTGATTTGCACAGCATGCATACGCATACCTGCGGTGAGCTTCGTGCAGAGCATATCGGTCAGACCGTTACGCTCACTGGTTGGGTTTGGCGTCGTCGTGACTTTGGTGGTCTGATTTTTGTTGACCTCCGTGACCGCGAGGGTTTAACTCAGATTCTGTTTGACCCAGATGTAGATGCAGAAACATTTGCAACTGCAGAGACTATTCGTCCTGAGTGGCCTGTTTTGATTTCTGGTACGGTTCAGCATCGCTCTGAAGGCCAGACCAATGAGGCTCTTGCTACCGGTGAGGTAGAGGTACTTGCCTCAAAGATTGAGGTTCTTAATACTAGCGCTGTTCCACCATTCCAAATTGAGAACCACATTGACGTTAACGAGGACCTTCGCTTGAGGTACCGCTACGTTGACCTGCGTCGTCCTCAGATGGCACAGAATCTTCGTATGCGTTCTGATTTTGCATTTGCGCTTCGTGAGGCTTTTCATAAGCGTGACTTTACCGAGGTAGAAACTCCAGCGCTGTTTAAATCTACCCCAGAGGGAGCTCGTGACTTCCTGGTTCCTTCTAGAATGCAGGGTGGAAACTTCTATGCACTGCCACAGTCTCCACAGCTGCTAAAGCAGCTGCTGATGATTGGCGGCGTTGAGCGCTACTACCAGATTACTAAGTGCTTCCGCGATGAGGATCTTCGTGCAGATCGTCAGCCTGAGTTTACGCAGGTTGATATGGAGATGGCCTTTGTCCGCGAGGAAGATGTCATGGCCGAACTTGAGGATATTCTGGGCGATGCATTTGCAAAGATGGGCATTGAGTTCCCAGCTCCACTGCGCAAGATTCAGTACTGGGACGCAATGGATACCTACGGCTCCGATAAGCCTGATACCCGCATTGGTATGGAGCTCCACGATGTCTCTGAGGTCTTCAAGCAGTCCAGCTTTAAGCTCTTTAGCTCTGCCGCAACAACTGATGGCCAGTACGTTAAGGCAATCAACGTTAAGGGTGCAGGTACCTGGCCACGCTCTCAGGTAGATAAACTTGCCGAGGTAGCTGCCGGCTTTGGCGCCAAGGGACTTGCATGGGTCGCCTTCAAAGAGGACGGTTCCGTGGGAGGTCCTATTACCAAGTTCTTCTCGCCAGAAGAGCTTGAGGCGCTGCGTGCAGAGATGTCTGCTGAGGCAGGGGATTTGATTCTCTTTGCTGTGGGTGGCCGTCTGGAGACAGATGAGATTCTTGGTGGTATGCGCCTGCATATGGCAAAGGTCCTGGATGTACCGCGAGAAGGTCATGATTTCCTCTGGGTTGTTAACTTCCCACTGTTCCACTGGGATGAGGAAACTCAGTCTTACGCATCTGAGCACCAGCCCTTTACGCTTCCTCGTGAGGATGAGCTTGATCTTCTGGATACCAATCCTCTGGCTATGGGCTCGTATACGTACGACTTTGTCATGGACGGCTTTGAGGCTGGCGGTGGCGGAATGCGTATTCACAACGCTGAGCTGCAGCTAAAGATTCTGGAGAAACTCGGCTTTACTGAAGAGCGTGCAAAGGCTCAGTTTGGCTTCTTGATGGAGGCTTTGACTTTTGGTGCGCCTCCAATGGGTGGCTTTGCGCTTGGTCTTGACCGCGTATGCATGCTGCTTGCAGGTGCCGATTCCATCCGTGACGTTATGGCGTTCCCAAAGACTACTTCTGGTTCTGACCTGATGTCTAGTGCTCCTTCACCTGTTTCTAATGAGCAGCTCAAGGAGGTTTCGCTCCAGACGCTTCCAAAAGAGGCATAAGCAAACCAAGCAAAGCAAGACAGTAAGATATGTGGTGTTTTAACAATGAATGATGCTTCTGTAGAAGAAAAGGTTCCATCTGCTCGTGCTGAGTTAAAGGTTATCTTGGACCACTTTGGCGCGTATAAAAAGGACTTTGTTATGTCGGGACTCTGTGTGTTTGCAGAGTCCCTGCTTGAATTGGTGATTCCTGTACTCATGGCCCAAATTGTTGACCAGGGCATTTTGCAGGGTAACCTTCAGACTGTTTTTGTAAACGGCACCGTAATGGTTGTCTTTGCTCTTCTCGCTATGTTTGCCGGTATTGGATATGCACGCTACTCCGCAAAAGCAGCCATGGGACTAGGTGCCCAACTCAGACAAGACGAATATCGCCGTATGCAAGAGTTTGCTTTTGCAAATCTTGACAAATACGATTCATCCTCTTTGGTAACACGTCTGACCTCTGATGTAACCATTATTCAAAACGCCTTTGCAATGGGTACGCGCCCGTTTATGCGTGGACCAATTATGCTGGTTATGGGCTTGGTCATGGCATTTATCATGAGTCCTGAGCTGGCGGTAGTGTATTTTGCTGTTCTGCCTTTCTTGGCTATTGCACTCTTCTTTATTGTGAAGCGCGTTGGTCCTTTGTACCGCGTTATGCAAAGCGCAATGGATAAGCTTAACGAGGCTCTGCAGGAAGACTTTGCTGCCGTGCGCGCAATTAAAGCGTATGTCCGAGAAGGATACGTTTCCGAGCGCTTTGAAAAAGTTAATACACAATATGCTCAGACTGCCACAAAGACCTTTGGAACATCCGTCTTAAACCTACCTATTTTCCAGGCTTCAATGTATGTCACTAATGTGGCTATCCTTTGGTTTGGTGGCCAGATGATTATGGCTGGCAGACTGGGTGTTGGTGAGCTTACGGGCTTCATGAGTTACGTATTGCTTATCATGAACTCACTTATGATGATTTCTGGCGTGTTCTTGCTTACTGCCCGTGCCATTACCAGTGTGCGTCGAATCGGAGAAATTCTTTCCGAGGAGCCTGCTATTGAGTCTCCAGAGCACGGTTTGACTGACGTTAAGAATGGTGCAGTACGCTTTGAAAACGTATCGTTCAAGTACAGCCAGAGCGCTGAAGAGGATGTCCTTGAAGACATCAACCTTTCGTTTGCGCCAGGTTCTACCGTTGGTATTCTCGGTGGCACCGGCTCCGGAAAAACCACTCTTATCCAGCTGATTGCGCGCCTGTACGATGCAACTGAAGGTGCTGTGTTTGTTGGCGAGAATGACGTCCGTTCCTACAATCTTGTTTCACTTCGTGATGCAGTGTCTGTTGTCCTTCAGAAAAATGTGCTGTTCAGCGGCACCGTCCGCGACAACCTGCTCTGGGGAGATCCCAACGCTACTGATGAGGAGCTGCTTCACGCCTGCTCTATTGCATGTGTTGATGAGTTTCTTGACAGGATTGGTGGCTTGGACGGAGACCTTGGCCAGGGTGGTGTCAATGTTTCCGGTGGTCAGAAGCAGCGTCTTTGTATTGCGCGCGCGCTTTTGAAGAAGCCAAAAATTATCATTTTTGATGACTCTACCAGTGCTGTTGATACAGCAACTGACGCAAAGATTCGTGCAGGCCTTGCTGAACTTACTGACATGACAAAAATCATCATTGCTCAGCGCGTGAATTCGGTTATGGACTCAGATCAGATTGTCGTTCTTGATAACGGCAGAGTTCATATGACTGGCACCCACGCAGAACTTCTCGCTAAGAGTCCTATCTATAGAGAGTTGTATGAGTCACAGGTTGGCGGTAGTCAGTCAGATATTGACGCTGCTGGTAGGGAGGTGTCACATGGCTAATCGCGCAGGAGGAGCACGTCCTCAAAATATCGGACATACCATCAGGCTTTTTGTTTCGTATTTAGGACATGCAAAAAAACGCCTTATGTTAGTGGCGCTTCTTGTTTCTATCAGTGGTTTAGCAGCGCTTCTTGGTACCTACATGATTAAGCCTGTTGTTGCCGCAGTGGGCAGGGGAGACGTAAACGCATTTACCAACCTTGTTGTGTTTACGGCGGTTGTATACGCAATTGGAGCTCTTACCAGTGTTGGCTACACACAAATTATGGTTCGAGCTGCTCAGAGGATTGTCTTTGATATTAGACGAGACCTCTTTGAACATATTGAGTCGCTACCGCTCAAATTCTTTGACCAGCGTACCCGCGGCGATATCATGAGCTTCTTTACAAATGACGTGGATACTATCTCGGAAGCACTCAACAACAGCTTTGCCAACCTTGTTCTGGCGTTTATTCAAATGGTTGGTACGCTTGTGCTGCTCATTGTTCTTAACTGGCAACTGACACTCATCACTGTTCTCTTTGACGTTTTGATTGTGATTTATGCACGCTATGCAAGTAAGCGCTCTGCCAAGCATTACTCGGTGCAGCAAAAGAGCCTTGGTGTTCTTAACGGTTTTGCTGAAGAGACTATTTCTGGTCTTAAGGTAGTTAAAGTTTTTAACCACGAAGCAGCAAACTTTGCAGACTTTGAAAAGCTTAATGAGGAGCTGCGTGGTGCTGGTACAAATGCACAAGCTTATGCAGCAACTATGGTGCCCATCACGGTTTCATTGACATATATCAATTATGCCATGGTTACCGTCGTTGGAGCTCTGCTTGCCGTAAACGGACACGCGGACGTTGCAAGTCTTGCGTCCTACCTGGTCTTTGTTCGTCAGGCAGCCATGCCGTTCAATCAGTTCACGCAGCTCTCCAACTTCTTGCTCACTGCTCTTGCCGGCGCCGAGCGTATCTTTGCAGTTATGGAGATGGCTCCCGAGGTTGATGAGGGTAAGGCTGACCTGGTCCGCGTTAGTGGCTATGAGTCCGGAGAAGAGTCTTGGGCTTGGGTCAAACCATCTGGCGAGAAAACCCCTCTTGCCGGAGACGTTCGCTTTGATAACGTAACCTTCGGATACGACGATGATCAGACGGTTCTTGCAAACCTCACGCTGTTTGCAAAGCCTGGCCAAAAGATTGCGTTTGTCGGCTCAACTGGTGCTGGCAAAACAACTATTACCAACCTTATTAACCGCTTCTACGATGTTCGTAGCGGAACCATCACCTACGACGGCATTCCTATCAACGACATCAAGAAATCTGCGCTGAGGTCTTCTCTTGGTATTGTTCTGCAGGATACACATCTGTTTACGGGTACCATTGCGGACAATATTCGCTTTGGCAAGCTAGATGCCACTGATGATGAGGTTATTGCTGCGGCAAAGATTGCAAACGCAGATAAGTTTATCCGCCGTATGCCTCGTGGTTACAACACCGTACTTACCTCAGATGGCGCTAACCTTTCCCAAGGTCAGAGACAGCTTCTGGCTATTGCACGTGCTGCAATTGCTGATCCTCCTGTCCTCATTCTGGACGAGGCAACTTCCAGCATTGATACACGTACCGAGGCACTTATCGAGAAGGGCATGGACGCCCTTATGGCAGGCCGTACCGTCTTTGTGATTGCCCACAGGCTGTCTACGGTTCGTAACTCTGATGCCATTATGGTTCTGGAGCATGGCCGCATCATTGA
>CALBBS010000104.1 GCA_937926845.1 uncultured Atopobium sp.
ACGTCAATGACGGTAAGCGTGCCGGTCCAGCCGGTGTGGCCAACGGTTTCAGCGTTTGCAATAGGCGAGAAGGCCCACTGGTAGCCAATGTGACCTTTGCGTCTCCAGCCCAAGCCGTAGGTGACATTTGAGTCTTTTGGCTTGATGAACTGGTCGTGAACGTCCTCGCTGAAGAGCATGGTGTTGCCGTAACCACCACGATTCATAACAGTCTGGACAAGAACAGCAAGGTCAGATGCGTTTGCAAACAGACCAGCGTGACCAGAGATTCCGCCCATGGCGTAGTAGGCCTTCTCGTCATGGACAGTACCCTGAATGGTGTCTGTACGCATGTTGTCAAAGGTAATCAGGCCGTCACGAGTGTTGCCGTTAAGCTCGGTAGCTGCGATTCCGTCAGCCTTAAAGCCGTTGTCCAGTGGGTTGAACGTGACGTTCTTGAGTCCCAGTGGCTCATAGAGAGCTTCCTTAACGTACTGGTCAAGACGCTTGTTGGTGATCTTCTCGATTATAAAACCAAGAAGCATGTAGTCTACGTCGGAATAGGCAGTCTTGGTGCCTGGGACATACTGCAGAGGTGTCTCGATAATCTTCTGCAAAATCTCGTCGCGATTCTGGGAGTACAGCTTCTGGTTTGCGTTTGGCTGTGGATCGTCAGGCTTCTCTGGGTTGTAGTTGCGGTTGTGGTATTGAGGATCTGGTGGGAATCCAGCCTGATGCTCAAGAATCTCACGAACCGTAAGGTCATTCTTGCCCAGGATCTTATCGCCTTCCTGATCCTTGAAGTCTGGAATGTACTCCTGAACCTTCTTGGAAACGTCCAGCTGACCGTCGGTAACCAGCTTCTCAATTGCCAGGTTAGTAGCATACATCTTTGTGTTAGAGGCCAGGTCATAGAGGGTATTGTCGTCAACAGCCTTACCGTCTTTGATGCGAGAGCCGTCTTTGTTGTAGGAATTGACGTTACCGTAGTTGGTCTTCTTGATAACCTTGCCGTACCTGGTAACAACCAGCTGAGCAGAGGTAAAGCCGTTGGCAATCTCTGCGTTGATGATCTGGTCAATCAGCTTAAAGTTGTCGTTGTCGGCGTAATCTTTGGTGCCGTCAATAAGGGTTGGGTAGCCAATCTTGACCTCAAAGGTTGCCTGCGTCTCCTTAACAGTGCTGACCTGCAGGCGGTTGTCTCCGTTGACGGTTACGTCAGAGATATCAATCTGGTTCCAGGAAGAGCCGTCAAGCTTATCGGTTGGAACCTGATGGCCGTTTACAAAGAGTGCAAAGCTCTGAGGTTCGGAGCTCTTTACATAGACGGTGCCCTGACCTGCAAAGCAAACAAAGCTGTTGAGCTGGTTGGTAACAAGAGAGTCGTCAAAGGCCTCGTTGTCGTTAAGAACAGGGAAGACTTTCTCGTACTGGAAGGTTCCATCTACAGAGTCAACCTTCTTTGCGGTGCCCTTAGCAGCAGTTGCGCCGCCTTTTGTCTGGCAGGCGGTAAGGCCAAGACCTGCGAGAGCAGCTAGACCAAGAGCGCTTCTGCTCAGAAATTGCCTTCTGGTCTGTCCAGCAGGGGAGCCTGCGTTAGATGAGTGCTCAGAGTGAGCGTTTTGATTCTGGGGTAAATCTTCGTTGGTGCGCATATCGTCTCCTTCGGTTTTGCCTTAGGTGAAACACCTGCTATCTCAATTGGCTGAGATAATTTGCGCTTATGATGACGTGCGTTTCATCAAAATTGCAGCTAGTTTGTCCAAGATGAAATAATGGGTACGTTAACGTACTGTGAGTGGTATCAAAAAAGCTGTCAATGGTATCTAAATTTGAATTTTTTAGGCAAAGATGAAATATTTTAATCAGGTTTTACGTGGTCAAATGTCTACTTGGTAGTAAAAGTTTTTATGAAGTGATAGTAACGTACCCAAATCAAGGTTCAGTTTTTGCGACAATTGTCCCCGCATTATGCTGGGAAAACATGAGCAGTCGCGCATGCAACGCACATGGAGCGCGCTTACACTTGCGCATGCAATACTACCGTTTACGGCACTGCCTACTTTACAGATGAAATTTTTATGGCATCGTGAAACAATATAGTCAAACGTTTTAGTCAACTGGACGGCCGGAGGTGATTGCGTGAGAGGTGTTCGTCTACGTCTGGAAGAGTATCGCAAGGATGCTAGTTCAGCTGAACGCGATATTGTCGACTATATTCTGTCGGATCCAGAGGCGGCAGTTGGTCAATCAATCCATAAACTAGCAGCTCAAACGTATACATCTGCATCAACGGTTGTCAGGCTTTGCAAGAAGCTTGGCTGCGGTGGCTATAAAGAGTTCCAGCAGGCGCTCATTTATGAACTGGCGGTAAGCAATAAAAGCAACGATATTGCTGTTGGCGGCGTTATCGCAGGTGACACCACTGATGTGATCATCGAAAAAGTTACGGCAAAGAACATTTCTTCGCTGGAGCTTACCAGACAATTGCTTGACGCTCAGGTTGTTGACTCAGTTGTTTCACTCATGATGCAAGCCCATTCCATCTGCCTCTTTGGCATGGGAGCTTCGCTTCTGGTTGCAAGAGATCTGCAGCTCAAACTTATGCGCCTCAACATTACCTGCAACTTGAGCGACGATTACCACTCTCAGATGCTCTACGCCAAAAACATGGGGCGAGAAGATCTTGCTATTGTGGTTAGCTACTCTGGCCTTACGCGCGAAGCCATTGAGTGTGCCTGGATTGCAAAGGCAAACGGTGCCAAGGTGGTCTCCATCACTCGCGGCGGCATTGATTCAGAGCTCATTCATCGCTCCGATTACGTTTTGGGCGTTGCGGAAACAGAGCACATTATGAGAAGTGGCGCCATGTCTTCAAGAATTGCCCAGCTCAACGTTGTAGATGCGCTCTTTGCAGCCTATGTAAACAGAAATTACGAGAAGAGCGTTAAGCGTTTCTCGACAAACTATATTGGCAAGTTGGATTCAGCCGAGCGTGTCAATACGCTTTCTTCTGACCAAGATTTGCCTGGTATAGACAACGACGTTATTGCGTAATATCGCGTAAAAATCACAACACAGAAGGTGGAAACGTGATTGATTTAACAAAGCTTGTCACCGAGACAAGAAACCCCAACACCATGGACCTGGATCAGATGACCCCGCTTGAGCTGGTCGGCGTTATGAACCAGGAAGACCTCAACGTAGTTGCTGGCGTCAAAGAGGTTCTTCCGCAGGTAGCTCAGGCAATCGAGTGGGCAGTTTCCTCGCTTGAGGCTGGCGGCAGAATTGTCTACTTTGGTGCTGGAACTTCAGGCCGTCTGGGTGTTTTAGACGCGGTTGAGTGTCCGCCTACCTTTGGCGTTTCTCCCGACGTGGTTGTTGGTCTTATCGCCGGTGGCGAGAAGGCCTTTGTACGTGCAGTTGAAGGCGCGGAAGATTCTCTTGAGCTTTGCGAAGAAGAGTTCAAGAAGATTGACCTGAATAAGAACGACATTGCTATTGGAATTGCAGCTAGTGGTCGCACACCTTACGTTATTGGCGGCCTGCGCTATGCTCGCTCTTTGGGCTGCAAGACCGTTGCTATTGCCTGCAATAAGGGTTCCGAAGTGGGCAAAGAGGCAGAACTTGCTATTGAGCCTTCCTGTGGTCCAGAGGTTCTTACAGGTTCCACGCGCCTTAAGTCTGGTACCGCTCAGAAGATGATTCTGAACATGATTTCAACCGGTTCTATGGTTGGCGTGGGCAAGGCATATCAGAATCTTATGGTTGACGTGCAGCAGACCAACAAAAAGCTGGTTGTTCGCGCGCAGAACATCACCATGGCGGCAACAGGTTGCACTCGTGAAGAGGCAGCTCAGGCTCTTGAGCAGGCTGATGGTAACGCAAAACTTGCGATTGTCATGCTGCTGACTCAGATGCCTGTTGAAGAGGCAAAAGCCAAGCTTAATGCCGCCCATGGCCATGTCAGAGGTGCACTGTAGTATCCACTGTAGTAACAAATGACACACGCGTGAGCATTTTGTTTCAGCTGTATCGGTCAGTGGTATCAGCATGACGTGCAAGTGTTCGGTAAGTTTTGAAAAACGCTCAGTTTACCTGCAGTAACAGGGTGTTCAAATTAGGTCAAAACATGAAACAATGAACCACAGGTATGGATTGTTGTACCGCCAAGTTCATTTTTTATGTATTCTTGATAGGTATTTGTTGCAACATCGCAACGAGAGAAAGAAGGAAAGTATGGATTACACCAAGCTTTCAGAACAGATTCTTGCTGCCGTCGGTGGCAAAGAAAATGTTCAGAGCAACATGGTCTGCATGACCAGGCTCCGCATTAAGACCGCAGATCCTTCAAAGGTTGACTCCGAGGCCATCAAGGCTATCGACGGTGTCATGGGTCTGGTCGAGGATGCAGAGTACCTTGAGGTTGTTCTTGGTCCTGGCGTTGTCAACAAGGTTATTGTTGAGTTCTCCAAGCTTACCGGCGTTGCTGCTGGCGATGCATCTGAGGACGACGTTGTATCCGCAGCTAAGGACAACAAGGCAGCTCAGAAGGCTAAGTACGAGAACAAGCCTGTTCAGCGCTTCCTCAAGAAGATTGCTAACATCTTTGTTCCACTGCTTCCTGGCATCATTTCTGCAGGTCTGATCAACGGTATCATCAACGTTATCAACTTCTCCACTGGTAAGGCTTTTGCTAACGAGTGGTGGTTCGCAGCTATCTGGACCATGGGCTGGGCACTTTTTGCTTACCTGCCAATTCTCGCTGGCGAGAACGCTGCCAAGGAGTTTGGCGGTTCTCGCGTTCTTGGTGCTATGGCTGG
>CALBBS010000105.1 GCA_937926845.1 uncultured Atopobium sp.
CAGCCTCAGCAGCAGCCTCTGCAGCTGCAGCAGCCTTTGCCTGTGCCTTCTTGGAGAGCTTGGTCTTCTTCTCTGCAACTGGAGCACCAGTACGAGCAATCTCAATGAGGTGAGAAACTGCGCTTGTTGGCTGAGCGCCCTTTGCTACCCACTCATCAACCTTCTCGAGGTTGATATCAATCGTCTTAGGGCTAGTCAGTGGGTTGTAACGACCGACTTCTTCAATGTAACGACCATCGCGAGGCATACGACCATCAGCGACAACTACGCGATAGTACGGACGCTTCTTGGCACCGTGACGGGCCAGACGAATCTTAACTGCCAATGAAAACTCCTCCATACGAGCGGTGCCTCGGATGTTAGATGGGCTGCACCGCAAAGCCACAAATCGGGTTACAAGTGTACAACAACGCATTAACCTCGAAAAGTATAAATTTGCTCTCTTCAAAAAGTACTCGTAATTTATGTATGAAACACTTGTTCTATTTGTACAAAAAGTATACACTATTTCTATGGAAACAACAAAGGACATATCAGATAAAAACGCACGTAAATCGTGTGATTTTGAGTGGCATGGTAAAGCCATTGGGCTTCTTGACCTTGATGCGTTCTTTGCGTCTGTAGAACAACTTGATCATCCTGAGTGGCGCGGAAAACCAGTAATTGTTGGAGGCTCACCCCACAAACGAGGCGTTGTTTCAACCGCCTCTTATGAAGCAAGGAAGTTTGGCGTTCATTCTGCCATGCCTTCAGCTACTGCAGTAAGGCTCTGTCCGCAAGCAATTTGGACCCCAGGACGCTATGACAGATACTCTGAAATGAGTGCTCTTGTTATGGGTTTTCTCAAAGATGAGACTCCCCTTGTTGAGCAGGTTTCTATTGATGAAGCATTTTTTGACATCACTCCAGGCAGATTCTCTAAAGAAAATCCTTTGGAGATCTGTAAGCGCATACAAAAGAAAGTTGCTGCGCTAGGCGTTACCTGTTCCATTGGCCTGGGAACAAACAAGACAATTGCTAAGATTGCCTCTGAGCAAGAAAAGCCTCGCGGTCTTACTGCGGTGTTTCCTGGCACAGAAGGTCGCTTTCTAGCACCTCTGCCTATTGAGGCCATGAGCGGTATTGGTCCTGCTATGGCAAAGGTGCTTCATCAACAAGGAATCAGAACGCTTGGAGAGCTTTCAAGAGTAGATGCAACGTACCTAACTTCCCTTGTTGGCAATACAGCTTCAAAGATGATTTTGCGCGCGCAAGGAAAAGAAGTCTCAGAAGTTCATGAAGCTGCCCAGCCTCGTGACGTTAAGTCTGTTTCTAACGAGAGAACTTTTGAAGCTGATTTGTTTGATAAACAAGAAATCATAGAAGCTATTAGACACATTGCTGGCGTTGTAGGAAGACGTCTTCGCCGAAAGCGGCTCCAAGGATATACCGTAACCCTCAAAGTAAAAGCCTCTGCAACAGAGTCTCATACAGCTCAAAAAAGGATGTCCACACCAACTGATGATGAGCACCTCTTTGCAGAGATTGCCGTTGGTCTGCTTCCTACCATTTGGAAAGAAGGGCAGCCAGTAAGACTGCTTGGTGTTGGCATTAGCTCATTTTCAGATGAGGAACATGCCAAACCAGTGCAAGAGTCTCTTTTTGATCAATATGAAACTACATTTGACGCAGCATCCTCTGGATCTACAACAAAAAAGAAACCTCGGAGTGACTTACGTCATCTCTCCGAGGTAACCGATAAACTCAAAGATAAATTTGGTGCTGATGCTGTGCAGTATGGTAGAGATCTTCGCTTTGAGCATCGCGTCTCAGACACTATGCCTACAGGCAAAAACGAACAAATCTAGTACAACAAAACTACTCAGTAGGATCAGCAGATTCTGGAAGATTGTCTACCAGGTCATCCTCAGAAAGCTCAAAAGCTGGAGCCAAAGCATCCTCTGGAAGATCGGCATAAGGAATCTCAGAAGTCATAGCGCCCTCAATATCTAGCTCTACACGAGGAGCGTCCGCCCAAAGTCGCTCAAGACGATAGTAGGACCTTACCTCAGGCTGGAATACGTGAACAACAACTGAGCCGTAATCAATAAGAATCCAATTGAGACCGTCGCGACCCTCAGTAGAAATTGGACGAATGCCGCAGTTTGCCGTGACCTTCTCGCGAACTTCATCAACAATAGCGTCAGCCAAACGGGCATTTCCACCAGTGCAGATAACAAAGTAATCGCAAACATCACTGAAACCAGTTAAATCTAGTACCAGAATATCTTCAGCTTTCTTTTGATCTGCAGCAATTGCAGCAGTCTTTGCAAGCTCAAGTGAAGTTACAGCCATGAATTTCTCCGTTTTCTCATGTAGCCAAGCTACTTAGATGTCTTCTCAATCATCTCATTGTATAGGGCAATTGAGTTTGGATACAAATAACTCCTTGATGAAATCACATACATCATAACGCTACAAAACGCCGTCTTATAAAGCTCATCGAGAGAACCGCCACGTAAATATACGTTTCTTGCTTCTTCGACCGAGGTAAAGTTTGGACGCAGAGGCTCAATAAGATCAGCTACATACAAGATTTTGTCTAGCTTGCTCATCTGATGGTCGCCCGCAGTGTGCTTCTGAATGGCGCTGAGAATCTGCTCAGAAAGCCAGGGATAGATGGCTGGTAGCGTTTTTGCGGCGAGAGGACCATGTAAGAGCCCAACAATTTTCTGATACGGAGCTTCTGTCTGGATACGAAAGTGCTCTGCCAGTTCAATGGTTTCTGCATCAGGAAGAAGTTTCTCCCAATCATGCAAAATACCCGCTACGCGAGCGCAAAACATATCTGCACCATAAGCCTGTGCAAGCGTTTCTGCACAATGTCCCACAGAGATAGAATGCGCAAAACGCTTAGGGTTCTTGTGATACATATGACTTTTCAAATCAGACTCAAGCTGATCAATAAGCGCCTGTTGTTCTGCGGTATAGACAATATCTTTTGCTATAAGTGTTCTTTCCATTATGTCCTACAAATTATTGAGTCAAACCTGATCTCCATCTGTTTGACACTTCCCTGATACGAGCGTATGTCAATCTGAGCAGAGGGGCGCCTTGGCTTGACCACTTAATTGAGTGGCGTTGTGTCGGCGCCATAAAGCCCATGCTTGTGAATGTAACCGGTTACAGAATCGGGAGTTAGATATCTGAGGCTCTGACCATTTTGAACTCTACTACGCAAGTAGCTTGATGAGATTGCTAGTGCGGGAACCTCAAGATAGGTTACCTTGAAGTCATAAGGTGAGTCTGCAATAACCTTTTGAGCACGACTCAGCTCATAACCAGGACGCGTTGCAGCAACAAAGTGAGCAAGCTCAGCTACGGTCTGTGCATCTTTCCAGGTGACAATATCAGCAATTGCATCTGCACCAGTAATAAAGAAAAATTCAACGTTAGAGGGATATACCTTACGCAGTCTTCTGAGCGTATCAGCGGTGTAGGTGATGCCCTCATAATCCACCTCAAAACGAGAAGCAACAAAATGAGGATTATCTGAGGTTGCCAGAAGCGTCATTGAGTAACGGTCTTCTCCCCTGGTAACTCCCTTATTTTGTTTGAACGCAGGGCGACCAGCAGGCATAAAGACAACCACATCAAGATCCAAATCATCATATGCCTGCTCAGCGGCTACCAAGTGGCCGTTATGAATGGGGTCAAAGGTTCCACCCATGATTCCTAATCGATACGTGCGGTTTTTATCCTGTCCCAAACGAGGCAGGCCAGGGTGCATGTTATTTAAGACGTCAGCGGCCATACACTACTCAGTTTCTGAAGAGGCCCCAGCTACATGAGACGGATCAGATGGAGCCTCTTCAAACTCAACATCTTCGAATTGCTGGTCTGAGGCGTCCTCATCAGGAATCTCTATACCATCTGTATTTGGTTTATTTGGATCCTCATAGGTAAAGGTAAGCTCAAGAATGCGAATCTCATCGCCGTCAACTGCACCAGCCTTTGCCAGCTGTACTTCAAGACCCATACGATCAAGACGACGCTGTAGATATGCCACGGCTTCATCATTGTCCCAATCGGTCTGAATAACCATACGCTCAATCTGACCGCCAGAGACACGCCAAGCATGACGTTCTTCTCGCTCAATACGAAGCTTACTGTCACGACGAAGTCGCTGCTTCTCCCAAGACTCACTACGGTCAACCGTTGGCGTAGTAATGGCAATTTCTTTGCGAAGCTTAGCTACCTCTGCGGCACAGTAAGTAACAAAATCATCAAGATTTAAACCAGTTACAGTAGAAATAGCAAAGAAAGCCCTACCATCGGCCTCTGCAGCCTTTTTAAGAGCTTCAATAGCGTCTTCTGTTCCTGGCATGTCGCACTTATTGGCAACCACAATCTGAGGGCGATCAGCAAGTTCTGAAGCGTACGCTTTAAGCTCCTCGTTAATAGCGTGGTAGTCCTCTACAGAATCTCTACCTTCATAGCCACCAGTAACGTCAACCATGTGGACAATAAGCGCTGTGCGCTCAATATGACGAAGGAATTGATGACCAAGGCCCTTGCCCTCAGAGGCACCCTCGATAAGACCGGGAACGTCTGCGCAGACAAATGACTGACCGTTTTGAGCACGAACAACGCCCAAGTTTGGAACAAGGGTGGTAAAAGGATAGTCAGCAATCTTTGGACGAGCAGCACTGATACGTGCAATGAGAGAGCTCTTACCAACAGAAGGCATGCCCACTAGGGCCACATCTGCCATGAGCTTCATCTCTAGCTCAATCCAGTGATCCTGGGCTGGCTCGCCCTTCTCGGCAAATGCTGGTGCACGCCTCACTGAGGTGACAAAGTGAATGTTACCGCGGCCACCATTGCCACCAGGAGCAACAACTACCTGCTCACCTGGAGAAGTAAGATCAGCAATCTCGTAGAGTGGCTCTTGCGTTTCTGGATCAAGCTCGCGCACAACAGTTCCCAGGGGCACCTTGAGCAGCAAATCCTGTCCGTC
>CALBBS010000106.1 GCA_937926845.1 uncultured Atopobium sp.
GCTCAGAAGGAAGCAGAAGAGAAGAAGGCTGCACGTGCTCCGTTTGTGGGCGTTTGGGAAGCAAAGTCCATTAGTGATCCAAAGAAGGGCGAGATTCCCGAGAGTGTCTATCCAACAGCAAGAGACACATTCCAGGCCATTTACGGCTATGACTTTTCCGACGACGGCACTGGACTATTCGTCCGTTTCGGTGCTCAGAAGCCCTTTACCTGGACCGCTGATGCCGAGGGCAAGATTACCATCACCCTTGCTGGCAACGCCGGAAGCTATACAGCAACCGTTGATTCCTCAGGCCAGATGACCATTGAGGGCTCTGACGGTTCCAAGGCAGTGCTTACCCAAGTAACTAAAACCTCAGGTGATTACTCTTCTCTTAAATATGCTCCATTTGATGCGCTTACGGGTAAGGGAACTATTGGAGGAAATTATTCCTCCCATGATGACTTTTACATGAATTTTAAGGTAGTTACCGAGGTCAACAGGGTTGTTGTTGATAATGACGACATGTACGTCAGATATGTTGGAATCGCCACAACACCAAGCGGTCAAACCGAAGGTTATGTTTTTGAGGTAATCAACAAGTCCGATAAGACGGCCTCATATGACTTTAGGCTGGATAATTCGGATTCCACTGTGTTTGGAACAGCTCTTAATGTTCTTGAGCCTGGTGAGAGATTCTATGAGTTTGTAGTTGATAGCTCCAAAGCAGATGTACCTCTGGCTAAGCTTTCTGAATCTCAGGGAACTTTTAAGTATTCCCATGTTGCAGATGGAAGCAGTCTTGAAGACGAGAAGACCGAGCAGTTTGATTTGACGATTTCACAGAATAAGTAATGCACTCAGACGATACCTAGATTGAGCAGAATGAACTTCGTTAAAAAGTGTCGCCAAGAAAAGACATTGTCAATCTAGAGAGCTTTGGTGTTGGAGGGACTTTCTTGAAACAGCGTAGACTACTTTTTATGCTTGTACTTACACTTGTGCTTTCTACCAGCATTGTGTGTACTGCTTGTACGCCTAACATTGGTGGACCTTCGGCTGAAGAAATTGCCGCTCAGAAGGAAGCAGAAGAGAAGAAGGCTGCACGTGCTCCTTTTGTGGGCGTTTGGGAAGCAAAGTCTATTAGTGATCCTAGCCAGGGAGATATCCCCGAGAGTGTTTACCCAACGGCAGTAGAATCCATGAAGTCAATTTATGGCTATGACTTTGCTGATGACGGCACAGGCAATTTTATCCGTTTTGGCGCTCAGAAGCCTTTTACCTGGTCTGTTGATGCTAATGGAAAGCTTACTATCACCCTTGCAGGTAATGCTGGAAGTTACACGGCAACTGTTGATTCCTCAGGCCAGATGACCGTTGAGGGCTCTGACGGTTCCAAGGCAGTCCTGAAGCAAGTTACTAAAACATCTGGTGATTATTCCAGCTTTAAGTACAAGCCTTTTGACGCAATGGCAGACAAGGGTACCATTGCATATAACTTCTCTTCTACTAAGGGCGAATACAAGATGCGCTTTAAGCTGAAGACCGAGGTGGACAAGGTTCTTATCGATAATGACGATCTCTATGTCAGGTATGTTGGTATTGCTAAATCCCCAGATGGTTACTCTGAAGGCTACGTCTTTGAGATTATCAATAGGTCTGAAAACTGGGTAAATTGCACCTTTAAGTTAGATAATTCTGAGAATTCCGTATGGGCTAACGATTCCAACTATCTTGAGAGTGGCGAGAGGGTCTTTGCATTTGTAATTAATAGTGCAAATCAGAAAAAGCCTCTTGCTGATCAGACTGAGGTAAATGCAGTTGTTGAGTACTACCACATCAAAGGTGGTAAGAGTATGGAAGACACTAAGACAGAAAATGTCGACCTGATTATTTCTCAGAAGAAGTAAGTGGACTGCCGGTAATGCGACAAGTACATACACATAAAACATTTACGTGTTAAGCGTGGAATACAGAGACGCCACCTGTACAATAGGTGGCGTCTATCTTTTACTGACTGCTCTGATAGAGCTCAAGAAAGAAGCGTGACCAAACATGCAGAAAGCTTTGATTTCGATTGACTACACTTACGATTTTGTAGCAGATGACGGAAAGCTCACAGCAGGTAAGCCGGCTCAGGCTATTTCAAATGCAATTTATGAGGCTACAAAGTGTGCTTTTGATCGCGGCGATTATATTTTCTTTGCTATTGATGCTCACGATCCAGGGGATACCTTCCATCCAGAGACTAAGCTTTTCCCACCTCACAATATTATTGGCACAAGTGGTAGAGACTTATTTGGACCTCTGAATGATTTCTATCAGCAGCACAAAGATGATAGCCACGTGTTTTGGATGGACAAGCGTCATTACTCGTCCTTCTCGGGAACTGATCTTGATATTCGTCTGAGGGAGCGCGGCATTAACACGGTTATTCTAACTGGCGTTCTTACCGATATTTGCGTGCTGCATACGGCAGTAGATGCTTATAACCTGGGCTATCACATTGAGGTTGTTGAGCCAGCGGTTGCGTCGCTGACGCCAGAAAACCATCAGTTTGCCCTTTCGCATTTTAAGTACACGCTTGGTGCAACATTGGTTGATGCAGAGCTCAAAGAGATTGAGAACTCGTAATGACGCCAGAACAACGAGCAGTTAAATTCTTAAGTAAGTAGTTAAGTAAATTAGTTAAAGCGTTGATAAGACCCAAGTTAAAAACTTGGGTCTTTTTTTGGTTCGAGGCTTTAGCCTGTTGAGCGCGAGAAGCGCGCGAAACACAAAACTACCCGCTCTGCGGGTGATTATGATTCTGCAGCGTGTTAGCGTCGGCTTTTAGGCCTGGCGCAC
>CALBBS010000107.1 GCA_937926845.1 uncultured Atopobium sp.
GTGGGTGACGTTCATGACGCGGGTCTTGAGGCCCATGATGCCGCGGGTTGGAATCTTGAACTCAAGGTGCGTCTGAGTCTCGCCGGTGTCCATGATGGACATGGTGCCGCCAACGTTACCAAAGACCTCAATGACCTTGCCAGCATACTCTGGATTGCACTCAACAACAGCCTGCTCAATAGGCTCAAGCGTGTGGCCCTGAGCGTCCTTCTTGAACAGAACGCGAGGACGACCAACCTGGAATTCAAAGCCTTCGCGGCGCATGCTCTCCATAAGAACGGAGAGGTGCAAAATACCGCGACCAGAAACCTCAATACCCGTCTTATCAGGAAGCTCCTCGATGCGCATGGTGACGTTATTCTCGCGCTCTGTCATCAGGCGCTCTTTAAGCTGACGGCCACCAACAATGTCCCCCTCACGGCCAACAAGTGGCGAGGTAGAAGGCTCAAAAATAATGGAAAGAGTTGGTGGATCAATCTCAATTGGATCTAGCTCAACAGGGTTCTCTGGGTCAGTGTAGACGTCGCCAATATCAGTGTTATCAACGCCAACGATTGCCGCAATATCACCTGCGTCAACCTCGCTGCACTCCTTACGACCAAGGTAGTCAAAGGTAAAGAGCTGCTTGACCTGACTCATAGCGCGGGAACCATCATTTTTGACAACAAGAATCTTATCGCCCGTATGAACAGTTCCGGAATAGACACGGCCAATACCAATGCGGCCCAGGTAGTCGGAGTGATCGATGGTGACGCACTGCATAGCAAGAGGTCCGTCAATATCAACATCTGGAGCTGGAAGGCCGTCGATAATCATGTCGAGAAGTGGGAACATATTGTCGTTGTCATCATTTGGATCAAGGCGAGCGTAACCATTAACGCCAGAAGCAAAGATGACGTGCTCCATGGTGAACTCAAGCTGCTCATCAGTTGCGCCAAGATCCATCATCAAGTCAAGAGAATCGTTGACAACAGCCTCTGGACGAGCGCCGTCACGGTCAATCTTGTTGACAACCATCATGATAGAAAGGCCTGCGTCGATAGCGTGGCGCAGAACAAAGCGAGTCTGTGGCATAGGGCCCTCAGCTGCGTCAACCAGCAAAAGCGCACCGTCAGCCATCTTCAAAACACGCTCTACCTCGCCGCCGAAGTCAGCGTGGCCAGGGGTATCAATAACGTTGATCTTGACACCCTTGTACTCAATAGAGATGTTCTTTGCCAGAATGGTAATTCCGCGCTCACGCTCCTGATCGTTGGAGTCCAAGATTCTCTCTTGAACCTGCTGGTTCTCGCGGAATGCATCGGTTGCCTTAAGCATCTGGTCAACCATGGTGGTTTTACCGTGGTCAACGTGGGCGATGATAGCAATATTTCTGATGTTGTCTTGACGCATAAGTCTCTATCTCTCGAAGGTATGTGTTTGGACTTGCTACTTCAGGTCCAATTTTTATCAGCTTTAGAACTTTAGTGCAATTACGTGCCTAGAGCGCCCAGAAATTTCAATGAACGCAGCTTTTTCATTACAGAAGTGGCTCAAGCTCCCCTGCTGGAGCGGGATCAGACCACACAAACTGGTCGCCTTGGCCTTTTCCGTGGACTAAAGAATATGCCGAGAAACTCTTATAGCCCTTCTCGCCAAACTCAAGAAGCACGGCATCTTCGTAACCGCCCTCTTTGAGCAGTTGAATGGCTCCCTCATATACAAGCGCATAGCGAACGGGCTCTTCAAGTCCCGCTTCTTTATCGCCCTTCTGTTTTGCCAGATCAAGCACGCGCTTATGAGCGCCCTCAAGCAGCTCCTCTGGGCCGTCATCGGAGAACTCATAGCTTGCAACCGTGCCTGCTGCATCCTCAACTACAAGCAAAACGTTGAGTGATTGGCCATCTGCAAGCAGGTCAAACGCATCTCCAAGCAGCTCAGTTGAGAGCATATCAAGCTGGGGAGAAACTCCATCTTTGCGCTCGTTGTTTTCGGCCATGCCGCTCCTTAGCGTCGTTTTTGTAACTATTGTTCTCTATGATACATCGCACAAGAAAAGAGGTCGAAAGCAAAAAGACTTCGACCTCTCAGGTTTGTCAGCTATCTGTCCAAAATCTGACCGCACGGACGTTACAACAGTAAAACACCGCGTCTGAAAGCACGAGCACTTACTCTGCCAGTACCTCACGGATGCGCGTAGTAACTCCCTCAAGCCTATAGCACTCAACATACTGACGAAGAGGGCGCTTAATGTGGTCAACCACAAAGCGCTGTCCATCAATATTGAACTGAGCAAGGTTCTTGTACAGGTGCTCGGTTGCGGCTTTGACCTCGTCGTTATTGAATGCATAATGACCAGAAATATCAAGAATATCCAGCGACAGTTTGTGATCAGCAAGAATCTGCTCAACAGTCAGATTGACCTGGTCACCCACCATCCACTTACGCCAACGCTCAGTCTCAATTGCCTTGACCAACAGGGTGTTTCTCAAGCCGGAGACCTCGTCTGCCTTCAGGAGACCTTCTTTAACCAGAAGATCCTCTACGTCGCAAAGCTTCAAATATGCGCGAGTCTCCTCTGTTCCGTACTGTGGAGCTACGTTTGAAGCGGTTACATTTGCAGGAGTGTGCTCAAGCAACGTCACGTCATCAAGGTAGTCTGCATTGTGCTCCTTAAGACCAACACCGTAGCTCTTGGCCATCTCAGCAAGGCTAATGGCAGCCTCAAAATCATAATGTCCAACCTGCTCCGTAAGACGTGTAAGCGTTCCCGTCTGTCCAACAATAAAGGTTGGCATAGGCAGTCCTTTTGCGGTCAGTTCACTCTTAAGCTGCTCAATAAAGGTGTGATACTTGTCGGTAGAGGTCAAGCCACCATTTGTTTCCTCGGTACCAACCTCATAGCCAATCTCAGGAAGACCGCGAGAAACACGTTCCTTCTCGCACCACTCAATCAAATCAACGGTACGGCGAAGAACCACATCAAGCGGAATAACCTTGCCAATCTCAAAAGGATCCTTAGTTGGGTCAATCATCAGCAGGTCAAAACCGTTAAGCATGTCGGCAAGATAGGACTTCTTGGCAAGCTCCATAGCTTCATCTTCTGGAAGGTGAGCGTTGCGCTCCTCGTCGCGCTGCCAAGGACCACCGTGGTCGCGGCAGAGGTAATACAGACCGTCAAAGCCAACCTTCTGAGCTGCTTCAGCAATATCATCCGAGAAACGCTTCTGATCCCAAGAATTTACGTATCCCCCGCCAAGTTCATCAAGGTCTACCTGGTTTCTAGATGCAATAAACATCAGAGGAAAATCGCAGTCTCTACCAAGTTCAAAAGCTGCCTGGAGCAGGTTGGGCGACATCGGTCCAATTCCCAAAAGCGTAGCGGACTTTCCTGTGTCTTGAAGCTTAAGCAACCCTTCAACAGCTTTTTTAATTGGTAGCTTTTCCATAATTACCCCTTCCCAAGAGTGTTTCTTGGTAATAAGAAGGGCGTGGGGGTTGAATCCCTACGCCCCTCTCCTTTTAACTTCGATTTTTAAGGTCTAAGACCAAAAGGTACATGCGTTTCTCGCTATGTATTACTTGTTGTCCTCAAGCTTTGGCTTAGTAAGAACAAGGATTGCAACACCCACTGCAACGCCAATTGCCATATCAAGGGTGTAGAGGGCAATGTTGTTTGTAGCTGCAGCAACAATCATGCCACCGTGAGGAACAAAGCACTCAACACCGTGCCAAGCAGCAAGACCAGCACCAACTGCAGAACCAATCATGATTGCAGGCAGGGTGTGTGCAAGATCCTTAACAGCAAAGGGGATTGCGCCCTCAGTAATACCAATGAGTCCCATGAAGACTGCAGAGATACCCATCTGCCTATCAGTGTCGTCAAACTTGCTGCGAGCAATAAGAGATGCAACACCGCAGACCAGTGGAGGAATAGCAACTGCAACACGGAATGCGCCGTTAGGACCATAAACACCTGCGGTCATAAGTGCCATGGTGAAGGTAGAAGCAGTCTTGTTGACTGGGCCACCCATATCAAATGCGGTCATAAGGCCAATTACAATACCAAGTACAACTGCGGAACCGCCCTGAAGGCTTGAAAGCAGGCTGGTCAGCCAATCCATGAATGCGCCAAGTGGAGCTGCCAAAACGTAGATGTAGAGCATGCCAAGAGCCAGTGAAGACAAACTTGGAATGATCAGAATTGGCATGATGGTGCGGATGGTGTTATTAACCTTCCAGCTCTTCATCCACTGGACAAGGTAGCCAGCAGCAACGCCAAGGACCATTGCACCAAGGAAGCCGGTTGAAACCTGTACCTCACCTACAGGAACAGGATTGCTTGCAAGGTAACCAAGGACAAAACCAGGTGCCAGAGCAGGCTTTCCGCCCAAAGAATAGGCAATGTAAGCAGCAAGGACAGGAATCATCATCTTGATGCCAGCCATACCAATAAGGTTAAGGCTCTGCATCAAAGGATTGGTGACTTCAATACCGTCTTTTCCTGCAGTTCCCGTAGCCAGCGAGAAGGCCAAGAAGACTCCGCCAACTACGACAATAGGAATAAAGTACGAAACACCAGTGTTAAATGCCTTTAGAAGGTCTTTGCCGACCTTGCCCAAAACTGAGGGACTCTTTTCCTCTGCCATGGGTTTCTCCTCTCTTCTTCCTTGCGTTATCACTTACGCGCGTGCTACTCAGCCAGCGCAACTACCTGATCAATAACCTTTGCTGGATCTGCGATAGCCAGCGAAGGATCCAACGTTAGAACACGACCCTCATCGCGTTTCTCGTCAAAACGCTCGTCGCCTTCGATGCCAATTGCAATGGCGAGAAGAACAACGTCAGCAGCGTCAACTTCGTCCTGTTCAAGCTCGTTCTCAATGCCATAACCGCCTTGAGCCTCTACCTTGAATTCATAGCCGCGACGCTCACACTCTTTCTCAATGGCCTCTTTTGCCATCCAGGTGTGAGCAATTCCAACCGTGCAAGCGCATACAGCAACGACGTTCATGGTTATGTCCTCTCGCAAAGTAAGTTGTGAGCCCCTATGCGGGGCGCACGAGCACGTCTTTTACGACGTACGTTTCCAACTCATACTTTGCATTGTTTCAATCTTTTTTAAAAGAGGATTTCGGTAAACGTCTAATCTACCTTGTGTTATGATGAATTTTGTTAAACGTTTAACCAACGTGAAATCCAGCACACTCACTAACGTTGGTATTTTGCAAGTACCTTGTAAAAATTTCGGTGAAATGAGCGCCAATGTCTAAGACCACTATCATTGACCTTGCAAAATTAGCAAATGTGTCTATTGCTACCGTTTCGAATTACCTTAACGGACACTTTGAAAAGATGTCCGAAGCAACTAAGCAACGTATCAAAAAAAGCAATCGAAAATACGGGATATATTCCAAGCGCTCAAGCTCAGGCCATGGTTAAAAAGAGCTCTGGAATTATTGCTGTTCTCATCCTGGACAACACTAATGCCTGGGCAGCTCAAATGACTAACGGTATTGAAGACGCAGCTCTAGAAGCTGGCTATCAGACAATTATTTGCAATTCTCGTTTTGACCCCACGCTTGAAGCTGACTGGGTTGAGAAAATGCTTTCAATTGGAGCAGATGGCATGCTTATCCAGCCCACCAATCAATTCAGAGCAGTAGATAGACGAATTTGCTAAAGTTGGAAAACCCGTTGTCTATTTTGACTGCGACCTTCTTGCCCTTAATACTTCCTGGATAAAAAGTAACCTCTACGACGGCGTTTATTCAGCGGCGTCACACTGCGTTGAACACGGATACGAAAACTTTTTAATCATTGGTGGAGAGCCAAAAGGTCGTACCAGAATTGAACGAGAATCTGGCTTCACTGATGCCTTAGAGGCCTTACATAAACCTCATGAGCGTCTCACCATAGAGCAAAGCATGCTGTCTATCTCTGACATCACGCAATGGCTCAATAATCACATTCTTCCATCAAAGAAAACGCTGGTATTTGTACCAAATCAATGGGCTCTTAAAAGTGTCTA
>CALBBS010000108.1 GCA_937926845.1 uncultured Atopobium sp.
ATGCATCAATGTAGAGATTATAGCGACCAGGCTCTGGGAAGGTATATGTCCACGACGTATTAGGAATTGAATCACCAAATTGATGCTCTGTGGTATCCCAAAAACCCTCATCCCAACGGTCGTTCAAACTCCACACATAGTGGAATTTAAAGCCCTCAGGATCTGCACCAATAATCTTAGGAGTGGCAGTTACAGTCTCTCCTGCACGAATCTCGTGCGTATCCAAGGAAACCTGAACTGACCAGCCTAACTCTTTATTTGGTGACTCAGACATACAACTCCTCTAATCAACTATTGCCTGAACAGTATAGCTGATTATGGCGAGAAACCCGACTTTTTAAGAGACTTCTCTACTTCTGTGGTGCCGCTGTGGTGGTACGAACAATAAGCTTTGGAGCAATTCTAATTGCATCAGGTTTATATCCTGGCTGAGACGCACGAATTGCATGCTCAAGCGCTACACGACCGCGCTCTAGGAGATTAAAGCGTACGGTGGTCAAAGAGAAGTTTGGCAGATAGTCTTCGAGAGAGTCGTCAACGCCAACAATGCTCACGTCTTCCGGCACGCTCAGTCCCACTTCTTCAAATGCCGCAATGACACCTAGTGCCATCTGGTCGTTTGCTGCATAGACCGCAGTAAAATCACAAGTTTCTCGCAGTTTTTTACCAATTTCATAGCCACTATTGGCGGTCCAATCGCCAGCTAAAGGCTCAACAATTTCTAGCCCATACTCAGACATGGCGTCTCGCCAGCCCTTCTCGCGAAATTGCGAGTCAATAGAGTATGAAGGGCCTGCTACAAAACGGATCTTGCGATGGCCCTGTTCATAGAGGTGATCAATGACAAGCTTTGAGCAGCCGTACTGATCTGAGTCAACGGTTGTGCAGTAAGGGTGCTCATGCATGGTAAGAAGTACTGTTCCAAGGCCTGGCTGCGGTACAAATGATTCAAAGTCTGATGCCATAAGGCTCATGCTGATAATCATGCCGTCAACAGGAAGATTAGACATACGATGAGAAATGTCCTGCAGGCAGAGGCCATCGTCAGAGCCTTTCTCAATCATCGTAATTGCATATTCATGCTCACGAGCAGCAGAGACAATGCCATCGAGGGTTGCCAAGTTACCAAACTCACGAATGTCGTACAGGCACAGTCCCACCGATTGATACGAGCCAGATCTTAACGACCTGCCTGCAAAGCTTGGCCTAAAGCCCATGGACTCCATTGCGGCCTGGACTTTTTCACGCGTTGTCTTGCTCACGTTTTGAGCGCCATTAGCAACACGAGAAACGGTCTGCTGAGAAACGCCAGCGGCTTGTGCAACATCAGCCATTGAAACAGAGCGTTTATTTGAGCTAGAACTATACGAGCGAGTCACGAATTCCTCCGATTATCTGCTTGTTTACGTACTCATACTAACAGGCAGATTCACATAACGCGATAAAATTGCATATATAGCAGCAAATTAAACGCTCACGGTAAAAAAATAACCGTTCGGCGAGAAGGACTTTTGACCTGCGCTCTAACCGTTTGCCCCCGCAAAGATACCACTGACTGAAAACTTAATAATTTCCTGTTAGTTTGTTATGAGTACGTTAACATAGTATGTGTAATGCACTATGAGTAGTATCTCGGAGGTATCCGATGATTGATGTTCGACCCTTTGATAGCTTTGTTAACTCCCCTGCTGCGCTTACGTATACAATTCGCGGCGCCCATTCATCAATTAAATTAAGCAATTTTGGTGCCACCATTCTGGGCGTTTCAGTTCCAGATGTTTATGGGACGCAGGCAGATGTAGTTCTTGGATATAGCCTATTTGACCTGTATTTAGATAATCCCGCCTGCTTTGGTGCCTCCATTGGACCTTCCGCTAACCGCGCGGATAAAGCAGAGATTCCACTTAATGGTGTTATCTATCATCTTCCTAAAAACAACGGTCCAGACAACCAAAATAACCTGCATACTGATCTGGTTACTGGCATCCATAAACGCATTTGGCAGGCAGAAATTGATGAAGCTCAGAATACGGTAACCTTCAGCATTGACTTGGTAGATGGAGAATATGGACTACCAGGAAACCGCCACATTACCGCAACCTATAAGCTTGTCGAAGAGAGCGCACAGTCAACAGTAAATCTTACGTATACCTGCACAACCGATGCTGCAACATTTGTAAACATGACTAACCACGTATACTTCAACCTTAATGGTCATGATTCTGGAGATGTACTCGGTCATAGTCTGACCATTCATGCAGATTCGTATCTGCCTCTACGAGAAGACTCGGTTTCCGCGGGAACCATTGATGCTGTTGCAGGAACTCCCTTTGATTTTCGAACGCCTAAGACCATTGGTAAAGATCTTAATGTAGAAAACAAGCAGCTCAACATTGCTCGTGGCTATGATCACTGCTTTGCTATTAACAACTATGCAGATGGTCAACTTCGCCCCGCCCTTCTCGCCACATCAGAAAGCGGACGCTCGCTTGAGATTCAAATTACCGCTCCAGGCGCTCATCTTTATACCGGCAACTGGCTTGATGAGGCACGCGCAAAAGACGGCGCTATTTACAAGCCTCAGGCTGGTTTTGCATTTGAGAGCGAGTTTTATCCAGATTGCGCTCACCATGCAGAGTGGCCTCAGCCCACATGCACGCCTGAGCAGCCATACAGCTCACAGATTGTGTATCGATTCTTTTAAGATACCTGGCTTCACAACACTAAAGGGAAAGGAACACCATGGCTCACACGTTTGACGAGAAAACCACAGCTCAGCTCAATCGCGCAAAAGAGCACTTTGAGCAAATGTTCGGAAAAGCTGACCGCTATCTTGCAGTACACGCGCCTGGTCGCTCCGAGATTGCTGGTAATCACACCGATCACGAGGGTGGTCATGTTATTGCTGGCGCCCTAGATGTTGCTATTGACGCTATTTGCGCACCTAATAACCTGGGCGTTATCCGTGTTGCCAGCGTTGGATACGATCCTTTTGAGGTAGATTACAAAAACCTAGAGCCTTCAGAGGATGAGTTCCTTACCACTAAGGCCATTGTTCGCGGCATGGCTGCAAACCTGGTCAAACTTGGCTTTGAGCCAACTGGTTTTGACATGGCAGTAGTAAGCGACGTACCTGGTGGCGGTGGACTTTCCTCCTCTGCTGCGTTCGAAGCTGCAGCTGGTCGCGCAATGGAAGCACTCTGGGAAGGTGGCAGCGAGATTTCTGCGGTTAAGCTTGCTCAGATGAGTCAAAACACAGAAAACGTTTACTTTGGCAAGCCTTGCGGCCTTATGGATCAGCTTGCTGTTTGCCTTGGCGGCCTTGCCTTCATGAACTTTGAAGATTCTGCAGAGCCCAAGGCAGAAAAGCTGGACCTTAATTTTGAGGATTACGGCTACGCCCTCTGCCTTGTTGATGTTGGCTGCGACCATGTTGCCTTCACAGATGAGTACGCCGCTGTCCCCGTTGAGATGCAAAAAGTTGCAGCAGCTTTTGGTAAGACTCGCCTCTCTGAGGTTCCCGTTGAAGACTTCCAGGCTCGCGTTAATGAGCTGCGAGAAGATCTTGGAGACCGCGCCCTTCTCCGTGCTATCCACTACTGGTACGAGAATGACCTGGTAGACAAGAGATGGGCAGACCTCCAGAACTCTGATATTGAGTCCTTTATTGCGCTCACCAACGCTTCTGGCGCAAGCTCCGGCATGTACCTGCAGAACGTTTCTACTTCTGGCTCGTATCAGCCAGCTATGCTTGCCCTCGGTTTGGCCGAGAGTATCTTAAAAGGTTCTGGCGCCGTTCGCATTCACGGTGGCGGTTTTGGCGGCTCTATCCAGTGCTTTGTTCCTCTCGCCCTTGTCGAGACCTTCATTGCACAGATGAACCAGTGGTTTGGCGAAGGCGCCTGCCGCCACTACGCCATCTCTGACCAGGGAGCTTGTGCACAATGGCTGTAGCAGACAATGAAAGCGCGCTTTGCATTCAGCAGCTTGTCGCGTATGCATGCGAGCACGGACTTATTCAAACTGAGGATTTGACCTGGTGCTATAACGCGCTGTTGGACATGCTTTCGTACGAGGGACCCGCTCCCGTTAAGCCTTGGGAGAAGATTGACCTGGAGTCGTTTGATCTTGACCAGGCACTTGCTGAGCTTGCCCGCTTAGCTGTTGCTCACGGTCTTGCCGAGAACACCCAGAGCGGCGAAGACTC
>CALBBS010000109.1 GCA_937926845.1 uncultured Atopobium sp.
AATCCTCGTCAGACCCCATAGAATCCTCTGGACGCGTAGAAAGCTCAACGCGATATGGGAAGCCAAACTGTGCATAGTAAGCGGTAATGAGGTGAGACGCATCTGTGACCTGCTCAGTAATCTGATCAGGGCGGATAAAGAGGTGTGCGTCGTCCTGAGTAAACTCACGAACACGGAACAGACCGTGCAGAGCACCCTTCATCTCATAACGGTGATCAAGACCAGCCTCAGCCAGCTTCATAGGAAGATCCCTATAAGAACGTGGCTTGGACTTATAAATTAAGCAAGCACCAGGGCAGTTCATAGGCTTAATTGCAAAGTCCTCTTCATCTACCGTGGTGGTATACATATTCTCTTTGTAGTGATCCCAGTGACCAGAAGTCTCCCAAAGGGAACGCGAGAGGATCAGTGGGGTCTGAACCTCCTGATAACCAAAGCGAGCCTGCATCTCATGCCAGTAATCGGTCAGAGCATTGCGCAGAGCCATGCCATTTGGAAGCCAGAATGGAGAGCCGGGACCAAAGTCGGACATCATGAAGAGCTCCATCTCGCGACCAATCTTCCTGTGGTCGCGCTTCTCGGCCTCTTCAATCATCTTGAGGTACTGAGCAAGTTCATCTTTGGAACCAAACGCAACACCATAAATTCTGGTGAGCATCTTGTTGTTCTTATCGGCCTTCCAATACGCACCAGAAATACTGGTCAGCTTGAAAGCCTTGACGCCCTTGGTGTAGAGCATGTGAGGGCCAACGCACATGTCAACGTATTCACCCTGCTTGTAGAAGGTGATGTGTGCGTCAGGAGCAAGATCGCCAATGTGCTCAACCTTGTAAGACTCGCCACGCTCCTTCATGTAGGCAATAGCCTCGTCGCGAGGAAGCTCAAACGTCTCAATCTTGAGGTTCTCTTTGACAATCTTCTTCATCTCAGCTTCGATAGCTGAGAAATCGTCCTCGTTAACCTTAGTGTCTCCAAGATCAACGTCATAGTAGAAACCGTTTTCAGTTGCTGGACCATAGGCAAACTGTGCGTGTGGATACAGGCGCTTCAAAGCCTGAGCAAGCAGGTGAGCTGCGTCGTGACGAATAACTTCAAGCTCTTCGGCTGCATCGTTAATCTCGCCAACATGGCCGTCGTTATATAAAACCTTCATGTAAAACCCCTCAGAGGTAGCTACTCATAGAAACAGGCACGGCGCCTACTCTGCTCACACAGGAGCTTAGGAGTAGACGCCTACATAGTCTCTGTTGTAAAGCACCAGATTGCCATCATAAAGAACAAAACCAAACGTTATTGAATGCGGGTACGGCAGTAAGGACAAACCTTCCAGTCTGCGTTCAGTGGACGATGGCATGTTGGGCAAACGTTTCTAACCTGCGTATTGCAGATTGGGCACACAATAAAATCACGGTCGATTGGAGCGGAGCACTTAGGGCAAATGCCGTAGTGAGACAGCTGGTGCTCACGAAGGGCAATATCAAGGTCCTGCTCCTCGCGGTCAATGAGGTAGCTGCTTGGACGCAAAATAACGTACGCAAGCAGTCCAACAACAGGAACAACAGAAATGACTGCCCACATCCACCAAGGCTCTGCGCCACGACGCTGAGCATCGCGAATAACGTAGATGATGGAAAGGATATAAAGCATTACGACGCAAATAACCATGAGGTAAATAACCATACGAACCTCAGGTGTAATAATCTGATCAAGAATCTCCTGCATCTGACAGCCCCTTCTGCTGGCTTTTTGTTCTCTCCTAAATCGTACGACAATCCGCCTCAAAAAGAAGCGAAATGTCGCAGATAAATTTATTTTACCAAAGCATCACTAAATTGTGCAGCAACCTCGCCAGCAAGTGAAATTGTTCCACATGCCACAAAGCCCTTCTCGCGCAACGCGTCCACTGCCTCAGGGACACTTTTGTAAACAGCTACCACGTTGGCACCGCATGCTTTGTACAGCTCAGCAAGCTCATCTGCATCCATGGCGCGATCGTTATCTGTCTGGGTTACCGCCACCTCAGGGAACTCATTGGCGAGAAGTTCTGCGATGCCCTTAACGTCTTTATCTGCAAAAACTGCAGTCAAAAGCACTGGGCGTTTAGCAACTTCTGGCTCTATCGAGCGAATAGCGGTTAAGAACGTCTCTATTGACTGGGGGTTATGAGCTGCATCGATAAGCACTAAAGGCTTAGGCTGAAGCAACTGGAACCTACCAGGTGTAGGGCACCTGGTTGTGGAGAAAAACGCTTTCTCTGCATCAAGCGGACGTCCAAGAAAATCCTCGGCCAAGCAGGTTGCCAGGGCAATATTTGCTGCTTGGTAGCTTGGCTTCAGTGCGGCAAGATCTTCATAGGTTGCGCGCGGTGTTACAACTGTAAGCTCTAGCGGAAAACCAATGCTCTTAGGCTTTTTGGTAATAAAGAAATGCGCATGAGGAAGCTCTGGATGTTCAGACGGCTGACCAGCAGAAACCTCTCCCTCAACGTCTTCAGACTTATCAGCCACAAGTAAAGTTGGAACAACGCCTGCAGAAGTTGCCTGGGACAAGAATACGTCTTGGACGCTCTGAGGAGTTGTCGTTCCCACACCAAGCACGCAGGTTCGACCAGGCTTGATGATGGCGGC
>CALBBS010000110.1 GCA_937926845.1 uncultured Atopobium sp.
GCTCCGAGCGCCTGATGACCTCTGGTCGCGTCACGGTAAACGGCCAGGTAGTCACCGAGCTTGGTAGCAAGGTTGATCCGCTGGTTGATGTTGTAACAGTTGACGGCATTGTCTGCTCAATTGCCGAGAAACCCGTCTACTTGATGCTCAACAAACCTGCAGGGTATCTGACTACTATGAAAGACCCTCAGGGTAGACCAACCATTGTGGACATGGTTCCCACTGACAGATATCCGGGACTTTTCCCTGTTGGACGTCTTGATATGGATACCACGGGTCTTTTGTTCTTTACTACTGATGGTCAGATGGCACAAGAGCTTTTGCATCCCTCAAAGCATGTATGGAAGCACTATGTTGCTCATGTAGTAGGTACACCTACAGAAGAGCAGCTCAATCGCCTGCGCGAAGGTATTGAGCTTGAAGACGGCCCTGCAGCTCCTGCTGAGGTTGAGATTGTTTCCAACGATGCCAAGATGAAAGCACTTCTCGCCCCACAGGGTTTGGGAACAACCGGTGGAGGAGAGCCAAACTCCCTGGTCAGCGTAACTATTAGAGAAGGCAGAAAGCACCAGGTCAAAAAGATGCTTCTGGCTATTCACCATAGAGTTCTTGCACTCCACAGAGACACGTTTGGGCCGCTCCACCTTACAGGCGTTAAAGAAGGTGAGTGGAGACTTCTCACAGAAGAGGAAGTTGCCGCTCTGGAGCGCACTATTGGTAGAGAGCCTGGCGCTTCTCCCATCATGCCTTTACATTCCAGCAAATAACTACTAGACGCACGCTTACTAAGTGCACGTCAAACAGCTCAAATACGCCCAGAGAGGAGACATAATGCAGCCATTTGAAGTTCCAGCTCAGGTTCATCGCATTTTGTTTATGCGCCACCCAGAGAGTGTGGCTAATACACAGCGCTTTTTCAGCGGCAGAAGAGACGTTGAGCTTACCGAGCATGGCGTTGAACAGCGAGAGCACGCTGTTCGTGCACTTGTTGCATTTCATCCAGATAGAATTTGGACCTCTCCTTTATCTCGCTGCAAAGACATGGCTCAGATGGCTGCCACCGAGCTTGGTATTCCTTGTGAGGTAAAAGATGACCTTGCAGAGATGGATTTTGGCATTTTGGAGAGCAAGCGTTTTGCTGATGCAGAAGAGATTTTAAAGCCTTATGGCCTTACGTTTCCTTGGGCCTCAGACAAAAACGGCCATTCCATACCTGCTCCAGAGGCAGAGTCATATGAGCAGGTAAGAAGCAGATGCCGCAGTATTCTTAACGAGCTTTCCAGTCTTTCTGGACGCACTGTTTGCATTTCTCACGGCGGTTATCTGCGCTCTATGATGGCAGAGATTTTTGGCATTCCAGGAAGTTCAAGCTGGAACGTACATCTTGCAAATGTCTCTTCAATCTTCTTTACTAGTACAGGCAGTTCTGATTTTAAGCTTGGTGGATTTAACCTTGATCCAGAAGAGGTTATTCGCCGTTCCACTGAGCCAAGTTTTTACGATTTTCGTGACATTTGGGGTGTCACCAAGGGGGATAAGTAATGATTGTTGCTATTGACGGTCCAGCAGGCTCCGGAAAGTCTACGGTTGCTCGCGCACTTTCTGATCGCCTGGATCTGATTTTCCTTGATACGGGCGCAATGTATCGCTCGGTAACCGTAGAATGCCTGCGTCAGGGTATTGATATGACTGATACCGAGAAAATCATTCAGGTAGCACGCAGCATTAGCATCTCGTTTGGTAACTCCGTAAACGGTCAGACCGTTTACGCAAATGGCTCAAACGTTACGACAGAGATTCGTACTCCCGAGGTAGATAGAAACGTTAGTGCTGTTGCTGCCATCCCTGAGGTCCGTGAGGCTATGGTCACACTTCAGCGTCGCGCGGGCGAGAATGGCGATGTAGTTGCTGAAGGTCGTGACATTGGCACCGTGGTATTCCCTGAGGCTGATGTAAAGGTTTTCTTGACTGCAGACC
>CALBBS010000111.1 GCA_937926845.1 uncultured Atopobium sp.
TGTCAAATGTTGGGGTGAACACCCCAACATTTGACAGAGAGCCAAAAAAGAAACCCCAGCCGAAGCTGGGGTTGTCAATTTGCTGGAGGCGAGACCCGGATTCGAACCGGGGATAAAGGCTTTGCAGGCCTCTGCCTTACAACTTGGCCATCTCGCCATATGAAAAAGGCCGAAACGAATCCGGCCGAAAAATCATGGAGCGGGCTACGGGGTTCGAACCCGCGACCTCAACCTTGGCAAGGTTGCGCGCTACCAACTGCGCTAAGCCCGCGAACGCGAGGAATAATATACGCAAGTTTGCGACTGAGTGCAAGTGTCAATTCCAAAATCGTCAAACTTTTTTAGAAAAGTCACGAATCCCGTGGCGCTAAAGAGGTAGATTTTTCTTGCAAAACTTGCAAATAAGAGCAGGTAAATTGCTAAGTTAGCTAACTTGTCGTATCATAGAACAAGAACTTTTTGAATGAGGTTGTATGTTCTTTATTGTCGCGTCACTTTTAGCTCTTTTGACGCTTGCGTATCTTGTCGCAAGCGGTTTTGTCCGCGTGGTGCGCTATTTTTGGGGCTGGCTTTCATCTGGCGAGAAGATCGATGGGCTTGCAGGCGATGCTGTATCGCCCGCATCCCAGACCGCTCCGTTCTCCAAGCCAAAGCCAACACAAGCGGAGCTCTCGGCGTATTTGGACAAGATGCATCTTGGCTGGTACCAGGTGGTCATCCTCTTCATTGTGGGCTGCATGGCTGGTCTTCTTATTGAAGAAATCTGGATGCTCATTACTGCTGGCCTTACGGAGAGCAGGGTGGGTCTAATCTGGGGACCATTTTCCCCGCTTTATGGAACTGGCGCGGTTTTTCTCACCGTTATTTGTTACCAGCTGCACAAGCATCACGCCAACAACCTGGTCATTTTTCTGGTTTCGGTTGTTGTTGGTGGCACGCTGGAGCAGCTTACCGGTTGGGGAATGCAAGAGATTTTCCACTCAGAATCGTGGACGTATGCCCACCTTCCGGATGCCATTACGCAGTGGGTGGCCTGGCGATTCTTGGGATTTTGGGGCATTTTGGGTCTGATTTGGTGTCGGGTTATCATGCCTCGCGCGCTCTACAAGATAGGTGAGCCAACATCAAAAAGGCAAGCAATTTTTGTTACCCTGCTTACGGTGTATCTTGTTGCCGACATTTCAATGACGGTGGCATGTCTAGGTAGAAAGGCGCAGCGAGACGCTGGCGTTCCTCCGTCAAATGCGTTTGAGATGTGGGTAGATACTCATTACGACGACAGCTTTGTATCTACTCGTTTCCAGAACATGACGTTTACGTCGCCAGACTCGGCCGATAAGTCGTAGCTCGTGCGCCCACACAAGACCGCACGCCTAAAGACGTACACCGCAAGCACGCAACGCCGTACGCCCGTAAGCCCGCAAAACTGCGAGAAACCCAAAGGATTTGTAATGCACATGCCTTCTGCAAAACCAGAACATCCAACAGGCAACGTGTACCTGGACTTTGCCGCAGCTACACCTATGGATCCACGTGTAGTTGATGCAATGATTCCGTACTTTACGGAGAAGTTCTATAACCCTTCAGCTCCGTATGCTCTGTCGCGCCAGGTTCGTGACGAGGTAGAACGTGCCCGCGCTATCTTGGCTCATGCCATTGGTGCTCGTCCAGGAAACGTAGTGCTCACAGCAGGTGCTACAGAGGCTAACAACCTAGCGTTTGCAACGGTTTCAGAAGACGCACACGTTATTGTGGACGCCATTGAGCACGAGAGTGTTCTTGCGTGTGCAGGGATTTTCTCGCACAAGACACTACGCGTAGAGGTAGACGGTCGTGTGGATCCAGAGCGCGTAGCAAAAGCGCTCAAGCCAGAGACTGAGCTGGTTTCTATTGAGCTTGCAAACGGGGAGATTGGCACCATCCAGCCTATCCGAGAGATTTCCCAGGTACTTGCCAAGGAGCGCTCGCGCAGGCTTGC
>CALBBS010000112.1 GCA_937926845.1 uncultured Atopobium sp.
GCCTTGCGCCGCTGTTGTCAGCGACGTTGAGAATGGTCTCCATCTGAATCATGTGACGTTCCTCCGGAACCTAATTTCTCAGAGGTGCGCGTATTTGCGCACATGAGAAATAATGATAGATACAAAACTAGGTTGAGCTAAAAGCTGTTTCCTAGGTGCTAATTACTTAGCGCGCTCAACGATCTCTGCGAGACGCCAACGCTTGGTCTTGGAAAGAGGACGAGTCTCCATGACGCGGACGGTATCGCCCAGACCAGCCTCGTTGTTCTCATCGTGAACGTGAAGCTTCTTGCCGATGGTCATCATCTTGCCATACTTAGGGTGGTGCTTACGGTACGTAATCTCTACCGTAATCGTCTTCTCGCCAGAGATGGAGACGACGAGTCCGGTACGAACCTTACGCGCATTTCTGCTTTCGGTCTCTGCCATAACTTATCTCCTGCGATCTAGTTCTGCTCTGCGGATGCTTCCGCAGCAATTTGACGGGTGCGCATCTCGGTCTGAACGCGAGCAATGTCACGCTTAACAGCCTTGACACGAGCGGTGTTGTCCAGCTGGCTGGTTGCCATCTGGAAACGAAGATTAAAGAGCTCTGCGCGGCCTTCCTCGAGTTTCTTAGCGAGGTCTGCATCGCTCATAGCCTTGATTTCGGTGTACTTCATTAGTTCTCACCGTCCTGATCGGCCTTGGAGACAATCTTGGTCTTAATTGGAAGCTTGTGCTGAGCAAGACGGAGAGCCTCACGAGCAACTTCCTCTGGTACGCCATCAATCTCGAACATGATACGACCAGGCTTAACAACTGCTACCCACTCTTCTGGGTTACCCTTACCGGAACCCATGCGAGTCTCTGCAGGCTTCTTGGTGATTGGCTTATCTGGGAAGATAGTAATCCAAACCTTACCGCCACGCTTCATCTCACGGGTGAGAGCAATACGAGCAGCCTCAATCTGGCGGTTAGTAATCCAGTGAGCCTCCTCTGCACGGATACCCCAGGAACCAAAATGCAGCTGGGTATTACCCTTTGCCTGGCCCTTCATGGAACCGCGCTGTACCTTACGGTGCAATACACGCTTTGGAGCAAGCATTAACGGCCCCTCCTCTCATTGCGAGCACGACGAGGACGAGCGGAGCCCTCAAGAGCTGGGTTAGGTGTTGGCTGTCCAGGCATCTTCTCGCCGTAATAAATCCAAACCTTGATACCAATCAGACCTACCTTCGTAAGAGCTGCTGTCTGGCAGTAGTCAATGTCTGCGCGGAGGGTGTGCAGCGGAGTGCGACCTTCCTTAAACATTTCCTTACGTGCCATTTCTGCGCCATTCAGACGGCCAGAAACTTGTACCTTAATACCTT
>CALBBS010000113.1 GCA_937926845.1 uncultured Atopobium sp.
GTCATGATTGTCGGCGCATCTCTGGGCACACTTGGATCTTCTCGCGCACAGCTGCAGCTCCGCCAAATCCTAGATGCTCCAGAGCTCAAGGCCGCAATCATGCCAGGTTCCGAGTTCCTTCTTGGCCGCGCTCAGCAGGCATTTGACGAGAAGGGCAGCTTGAAGGACAAGGCTACCGTCAAGAAGCTTGACCTGCTCTTTGACGATTTCCGTCTGTTTGTGAAACTCAACGAAAAAATGGCCGCATCGCGCGAACTTCTCCGCAAAGAGGCCGAGAACTTTGACTGGGAAAACCTGTAGGCCTGGAAGGAACTACTACTATGAAATTTGTCGGAATCGTCGGTTCAAATGCGGAGATTTCCTATAACCGAAAGCTTTTGCACTTCATCAAAAAACACTTTGCCAAGCAGTTTGAGCTTGAAATCCTTGAGATCGATAACATTCCTCTGTTCAACCAGGACCTCAAGTGGGACGAAAACTTCCAGCTCCGCCTGCTGTACAACAAGATTACCCGTGCTGACGGCGTCATTATTTCTACACCCGAGCATAACCACACCATCTCACCTGCGCTAAAGAGCGTCATCGAGTGGCTCTCTTACGACGTGCATCCATTTGAGAACAAGCCTGTCATGATTGTTGGAGCCTCCTACTATGACCAGGGCACTTCTCGCGCGCAGGTTCATCTGCGCAAAATTTTGGACGCTCCGGGCGTAAACGCATACGTTTTGCCTGGTAACGAGTTCCTTCTTGGAAAGGCCAAGCAGGCTTTTGACGAGGACGGCAACATTATCGACGAGCGTACCGTCAGCTTCCTGGGCCTTTGCCTGGATAACTTTGTCAAATACGTAGAGGTGGTCTCCAAGTTGAAGAAACCAAAGCCAATCGCGCCAGAGGATCTGGACGTAACCAACTCAATTTCCACCACTATCCAGGGCATTGATCCCGACGATCCTGATTGGGTCGAGAAGGCCGCCGAGCTTGTGGGCGCAGTCTCGGGCGACACATACGTTAAGCTTGACCACGGTATTTTGACGGTCAATCAGATTGACATGTTCCTGAAGGCAATGCCATTTGAGCTGACCTACGCAGACGATAACAATCAGTTCCTTTACTACAACAACGCTCACGACAACCCAGACACTATGCTGGCAAAACGCGTTCCTGAGCAGTCAGGTAACCGTCTTTCCACAGTTCACAGCTCTCTTCCCGAGGGTCGTATGAAAAATGTTGAGTTTGTCATCGGCGTACTTCGAAACGGTGATAAAGAGTATGTACGCACCATTGTCCCAGGTACACCGGCCGACATCATTAATACCCACAACTACCAGGCAATGTACTACCCCGATGGCTCGTATGCGGGCATCAACGAGATTGTCTTCAACTTCAAGCCATGGTTGGATTGGTACCTACAAACTACTGGTCAGC
>CALBBS010000114.1 GCA_937926845.1 uncultured Atopobium sp.
CGTCGCTCTAAGGCTCTTGATTGGCTGCGCGACAACGCAACCGTCACCGTTGTCGACGAGATTGCTGAGGCTGCTAAGGAAGAGCAGAAGGCAGAGAAGAAGCCTGCTAAGAAGGCTCCTGCTAAGAAGAAGGCAGCTAAGAAGGACGAGGACGCAGAGAAGGATGCTGAGTAGTCCGCAGCTGGTTGGGTTTCTCGCCAGAAAGACTGCGCCAAAAGTTGCAGTTACTTTGAATTTTTCATACCCCGGGTTAGAGACATGCTTCCCGGGGTATGTTTCTAAGGAAAGACCTTTGAAGGAGGATTATGCATTATCCAACAAACATTCCAACCATTCCGTATGTTATTGAGCAGACTCCTCGTGGTGAGCGTAGCTATGACATCTACTCCAGGTTGCTTAATGATCGTATTGTTTTCTTGGGTGAGCCTGTAACTCGCGATTCTGCAAATCTTGTTATTGCGCAGCTTTTGCACCTTGAGAGCCAGGATCCAGACAAGGATATTTCTCTCTACATTGACTCTCCTGGTGGAGACGTTTATGCAGGTCTGGGCATTCTTGATACCATGAACTTCATTAAGCCTGACGTGTCTACTATCTGCGTTGGTATGGCAGCTTCTATGGGCGCTGTTCTTCTTGCAGCTGGCGCAAAGGGTAAGCGTCTTGCGCTTCCTAACTCTATGGTTATGATTCACCAGCCATCCAGTGGTGTTCAGGGCCAGCAGACCGATATCCAGATTGTTGCAGATGAGACAAAGTGGATTCGCCAGCGCATCAACGAGTTGCTTTCGGATTATACTGGACAGTCTATCGAGAAGGTCAATGAAGACACCGAGCGCGATAATTATCTTCGTGCACAGGAGGCCTGTGATTATGGACTGGTAGACCGCGTTATTTCTTCTCGTAACGACCAATAATTGTTCTTGTATCGAGGGTTTAAGTTATGGCTAAAGACCAGGACTTCTCGCCTTTTGGCGGATTAGATGAGATGCACTGTTCTTTCTGCGGAAAGAGTAGGTCGCAGGTAAATAAGCTTATCCAGGGTCCTGGTGGAGTCTGCATTTGTGACGAATGTGTCTCTACCTGCTCGGATATGATTGATGAGTCTCTTGGCTTTGATGAAGAGTCAGAGATTGAGACTCACTCTGATGAGCCTGTTATCAAAGACTTGCCAACTCCGCATGAGATTTACGATGAGCTTTCTCAGTATGTAATGGGTCAGGAAGATGCCAAGCGTGCAATGTCGGTTGCAGTGTACAACCACTACCGCCGTATTCTTTCGGGCAACGATGAGCCTCAGGAAGGCCAGGAGGATGTTGAAATTGCAAAGTCCAACATCTTGCTGCTAGGTCCAACTGGTACTGGTAAAACGCTGCTTGCTCAGACGCTTGCTCGTTTTCTTGAGGTTCCGTTTGCTATTGCTGACGCAACAACCCTTACTGAGGCCGGTTACGTTGGTGAAGATGTCGAGAATATCCTGCTTAAGCTTATTACTGCCGCCGATGGCGATGTTGAGCGCGCTCAGGTAGGTATTGTCTACATCGATGAGATTGACAAGATTGCTCGTAAGGCCGAGAATCTCTCAATTACTCGTGACGTTTCTGGTGAAGGTGTTCAGCAGGCACTCTTGAAGATTCTTGAGGGTACGGTTGCAAGTGTTCCGCCAACAGGTGGCCGTAAGCATCCTCAGCAGGAGCTTATTCACATTGATACCACCAATATTTTGTTCATCTGTGGTGGCGCTTTTGTTGGCCTGGATAAGATTGTTGCCGATCGTATTGGTAAAAAGGGAATTGGCTTTAACTCTGATGTTGCTCAGAATGTCAAAGAGGGTGAGTCTGAGCTTATTGCAAAGGTAATGCCTCAGGACTTGCACAGATTTGGTATGATTCCAGAGCTTTTAGGACGTATTCCAGTTATTACTTCTACCCGTGAGCTTGGTGAGGAGGATCTGATGAGTATCCTCACAGATCCAAAGAACGCTCTTACCAAGCAGTATAAGCGCATGTTTGAGCTTGAGGGAGTAGACCTGGAGTTTACTGAGGATTCACTCAGAGAGATTGCCAAGAAGGCTTTGGCTCGCGGCACCGGTGCTCGTGGTCTTCGTGCAATCTGTGAGTCTACGCTACAAGAGACCATGTTTGATCTGCCATCAGATTTGGATATCACCAAGGTTGTGGTCACTCCAGAAAGTGTTGGCGGAGAACATGCTCCAGAAATCATTAGGGGCAAAAAGAAATAACTTGCATAGCAATAAAAAAGGAGGTCGAAAGACCTCCTTTTGCGTTATAAATTGCCGCCACCAAGTTTGTTGTATGACGTAATAACTTTGGTGCGGGTTTTGGTGCCTGGTGGGAAGACGGTATCAAACAAAGGCATAATGCCACGGAAAAGCACACCACTTTGTACGCGGTGAGAAAGACCTTTTACCGTACGTCTTGATTCTTCAAGTTGCGAGCGGAGCTCCTCAAGGTAAGGGGAGCGGCGAGCATAGAACCAGAATAAACCTGCAAGGTCTGAATTTGGATAGAGCCAAGGTCTGTTGTCTGGTCCTGCAAAATGCGCAATGCAGATGTTTTTACGAGCTTCTTCGTATTCTTCTCGCACATCTTTTGGCGCCTGAGCAACTATGTGATCACGGCGAAGGAATTGCCAATCTACCAGGTAATTCCATTTCATGTTAATGCGGAGATAGTGACCGTTTACAAACCTGTTAAGGACGTCTTGATCAAGCCAACGCCATGAACGCATGGTTGAGACCTTAAGAAACTCTTCAGGAGAAATCTGCCTTCTAATCTCTTCTAGGTTCATCAAAATGACGCCTGCCTGGAAGTAATCGTGAGGATCATCCATGCCCAGCTCATTTTTGAGGTAGGGGCCAACTGTGGCGTCATAGCCATCAATCTGACCAATAGTATCAGCGTCGCGTGTAGCGCCTACCAAGTATCCTGTGACATCGATATCGTAGAGCTCTGCAATATCGGTATTAACCACCAGGTCAGAGTCAAGGTAGATGGCTTTATTGACATTGGGAAGTAGTGAGGGAGCAAGTAGTCTGTAGTAAGTTTCTGGTCTAAAGTGACCATGGTGAGGAAGCTCAATATCACCAAGAGCTGCGTCAACATCCAAAAAGCCAACATGTACGTTATCAACAAGCTGCGCCTGACGAGTAAGCGTAATCATGCTGGTGGGAGAGAGGTCACGAGTCAAAACAATGATATCGTAGCGGCGCTCTGGATTGACATTCTCAATGATAGATTGAATTGCTACAGATAAATACGGCACAAAGTTATCGCTGCAGGCAAATACAAGCACAACGTCATTAAGAGCAAGACCCAGCTCATCGGATGAGCTTGCAAGCATTGCTCCAGAAAGTTGCGCCCTGCCTGTTCCAACAAGGCGTTGTGTGGGTATTTTACGTAATCTTCTCATACGTAAGACTTTAACACTTAGACGCCAAAAACGCCTGCTGCGTTTGCCATTATTTCACTTTGCACAGAGTATCCACGGGCCTCACTGAGCCCGAGAAGAGCTCGCTTAAGGCTGTCCACAATTTCCGGCGCGTTAATATCTGTGTGATCACTGGAAGGAAGGTCAGTCTCGGTAAGGAGTTTATCTTTTGGGTAGACCTTAGCGTATTCACGACCACGCTTAGTCTTTAGGCTCATCTCACCAATAGAGAACCAACAGCCAAGCTTAATAGCCCTCTGCAGCTCATCTGAGCTGCCGCTAAACCAATGAATGATAGGAACACACTCTTGAGCGGCTCCTGTCTGTTCAAGAATATCTAGCACTGCGTCAACGCTTCTAACGGTATGCATCGAGAGCACTCGTGGCTGGTCGTTGCGTGAAAGCTCTGCTGCGCGTGCGCAAATCTGGGTAAACGTACTAACCTGCAGCTCTTGCAAACTATCAACACAATAGCGAGAAGAAAAATCTAGTCCAATCTCGCCTACGTAGCGTGTCTGTTCCATAAGTTCTAGCATAAGCTCTGTATCTTTTTTTGTGACACGTCCGTCAGAGATATACCAGGGGTGTGCCCCAAGTCCCACACGGATGTTGTCTTGCGTAAGCTGAGGAGCAAGTTTTAGGTAGTCTTGAGGAGTAACACCGCAGGTAAATAGACCTAATTCAACCTCATAGGAGTTTCTTGCTAGATTGAGTGGGGAGTCCATAAGATTGGCATGGACGTGCGCATCAAAATACGTGAGGTTATTCATGATCAAGCCCTGATAGGTGCAAGATGACGTCTGAGGCAATCATCTGACCCATAATAGGAGGGTAGTAGGACATAGTGCCTAGCTTGGCAGATTTGCCCGTTGCACCCTCTGGTGCAAAAACTGGTCGCGCTGGCTCGGGGGAGTAGAGCACACGGAAGTCGGCAAGGCCGCGCCTTTTGGACTCTTTTCTCATTACCCTTGCGAGAGCATCGGTATGCGTTTTTGAAAGCGTAGTAATCTCCAGAAG
>CALBBS010000115.1 GCA_937926845.1 uncultured Atopobium sp.
CCGCGCGGCGCGGGAGCGCCAGCTACTTCTTCTGGACGTACTTCAAGCAGTCGAGGGTGACAGCGGTCAGAATAATGACGCCCGAGAAGACAAACTGCAGGTTGGTATCAATACCAAGAATGGTCAATGCGTAAGTCAGTGCAGTGAAGATAAGAACACCCACAGTAACACCGGAGATCTTACCAATACCACCGGTGAACGAGACGCCACCAACAACGCAGGCTGCGATTGCGTCCATGTCCCAACCCTGGCCGTAAGCTGCGGAACCAGAGCCGACCATACGCATGCACTCGAGCCATGAACCAAATCCGTAGAGGATACCAGCCATAACAAAAGCGCCAACCATAACTCTAAAGACAGAGATACCGGAAACAGCTGCTGCCTCAGGGTTTCCACCTACTGCATAGAGGTTCTTACCAAAGGTGGTCTTATTCCAGATAAACCAAACAATTGCAATTGCGGCGACAGCCCACAAAATAATAGATGGGAACTTGCCAATACGTGGGATAACCATGTCTGGAATAGATGGCTCGATAGCACCAAAAGAAACACCCTTTGTTGCATAGGTAACAAGGCCAAAGATAATCAGCATGTTAGCCATGGTAGAAATGAATGGATGCATCTTAAACTTAGCGGTAAAGAAGCCAGCAATACTGGTAAAGCAGGTGCAGAGAACAATACAGGTAACCAAAGCCATAATGATTCTGACAGGAATTGGAAGGCCGGTAAAATCAAACGTGATACCAAAGACCTGACCAGTATTGATGCCCTGGTGCATGATGATGGTTGAAGCGGTCATGCCCATACCAACCATACGACCAATGGAAAGGTCAGTGCCGGTAAGCAGAATCAATCCAGCTACGCCAAGAGCCAAAAACATTCGAGGAGATGCCTGCTGAAGAATGTTGATGACGTTGGAGTATGTCAGAAGCTGAGTGCCCTTGACTGCTGGGGTAATGATACAAAGGGCAATAAATACCAGGAGAATAACAATGTACAGGCCATTCTGAAGCAAGAATGAACGGGTGTTGAAGGTGTACTTGTAGTTCTCCCACTTCTGAGCCTGAGACTCCAGTGGAGTGAACTTAGACATCCTGAGAAGATCGATGAGGTGATACTCATGACTAAACGCATTATGAGCGCGGTCTTTGATGCGCTGAAGTTCCTTCTGATAGTTGACCTTAGCGTCAAACTGACGGTTCTTATAGACGTACTTCTCGTCTTTGATTTCCTGAGCGTCGGAAGTCTTGCTGACAGCCTCTTCATGCTCTTTCTTAAGGCGCGCAAGAGCGGCCGCGTAGTTCTGCTTAGCCTGCTCCTTCTCAAGAGCACAGCTAGCCTTTACAGGCTCCAGGTACTCCTTCTTGTAGTGCTCCTTAAGATAGGCCTCGGCCTCTGCAATAAGCTTAGAGACCTGAGCGCTGTTCTCGGACTCAACCTTCTTGGCAATCTCCAGCTCAGCCTTGTAGCCCTCGATAAGCGTGTTGCGCTCTTCTGCAGAGATAGACTTATCGCGCTTTGTAGACTCAATAGCGCTTAGAGTTGAAATTACCTTGTTGGTACCATTTGCGCGAAGCTCATCGATTTGAGCCTGAATGGAACCAATCTTCTGATCAATAGGCTTTAGCAGCTCTTTTTCCTGCTCGGCCGTCAGAACAGATCCACCTGTTTTTGGCATTTGTATCATCCTCTCCTACAGGTACTTTGCGCTGAGGCGCAGGAGTTCTTCTTGATTTGTCTCGTTGGTATTTACAATGCCCGACAGTCTACCGTTGGACATAACGCCAATACGGTTGGTAATTCCCAGAATCTCTGGCATCTCCGAAGAGACTACGATAATAGTGGTACCGCTCTTAGCCATATCAATAATGAGCTGGTAGATCTCATATTTAGCACCAACATCAATACCACGAGTAGGCTCGTCCATCAGGAAAACCTGTGGATAGCGCTCGAGCCATTTACCAAAAATGACCTTCTGCTGGTTGCCGCCAGAAAGACTTGAAATCAAGTCTGTTGGACCCTGAGCCTTGGTGTTCATAACCTTGAGCTCATTGACGGTAGCCTTAGTCATCTTAGGATCAGAAAGAATTGGACCAGACTTGTACTGGTTCAAGTTTGCAATGGTTGTGTTAAACGTCAGGTCACCCTTAAGGAACAGGCCGTTTGCCTTGCGCTCCTCGGTAATCATGGCAAAACCGTGATCCATTGCCTCTGCAGCTGTCGAGAAGTTCATAAGGTGTTCGTTAACGTAGACACGACCGGCAGCTCTGGTTCTTACACCAAAGATTGTTTCCAAAAGCTCAGTTCTACCAGCGCCGACAAGACCATACAGACCAAAGATCTCACCCTTCTTTACATCAAAGGTGACATCCTGAAGGTATGGCTCATATTTAGTAGACAGGTGCTGAATAGAAAGATACGTCTTACCAGGTGTGTTAGTAACATCTGGGAAGCGGTTCTCAAGTGAGCGGCCGACCATTGCCGAGATAAGCTCATTCATGTTGGTCTCATTTGAGCGCTTGGTCATAACAAGCTTACCGTCACGAAGAACTGAAATGTCGTCGCAAATCTCAAAGATCTCATCCATCTTGTGAGAGATGTAGACCAAAGAAATTCCCTGCTCTTTGAGCATGCGAATCATCTCAAAGAGTTTCTCGACCTCTTGAGTCATAAGTGAAGAAGTAGGCTCATCAAGAACAATAATCTTAGCGTTATAAGAAATTGCCTTTGCAATCTCGCACATTTGACGCTGAGATACTGACATGTTCTTCATAGGCTGTGTCAGGTCTACGGTCATACCAAGACGCCTGAAGAGCTCGTTAGCCTCTTTTTTCATGCGTCCCTCGTCAACCACACCCATTGCATTAACGGGATAGCGACCAAGGAACAAGTTATCTACAACATTTCTATCAAGGCACTGGTTAAGCTCCTGGTGAACCATTGCGACACCATTCTCAAGTGCGTCTTTTGGTCCAGAGAAATTAACCTCTTTGCCGTCAAGAAATATCTTGCCTTCATCTTTTTGATACGTACCAAACAGGCACTTCATCATGGTAGATTTGCCTGCGCCGTTCTCTCCCATAAGACCCATAACGGTTCCACGGCGTACGTTCATTGAAATGTGATCCAGAACGCGGTTACGTCCAAAGGACTTACTCATTCCATCAATTGTTAGAACGATATCGTTTTCTGTATCTGCCATGTAATCACCCCTTATCTCGCTAAGTTATTGCGCTTATTCGCGAGAACACCGGAGGAGAGCAGGTGTCTCCCCTCCGGTATTGTTTCGTGCTATCGACTACTTAATTACTTAAGCAGCTGGGTATAGGAAGAACCGTTGTCGGTCTTAACCATGTTGAATGCAAATGCATCGTACTCATCAGGGTTGCCAAGACGGTTAGTGATGTTGGACTCAGTCTGGCCATCGCCTGCGATGTACTCAACGTTGAGGTTGAGCAGTGGAGCGTACTTCTTGAGCAGTGGTACATAGGTTGAACCAAGGAAGTTATCGCCAGAGTTGTAGGTGTTGAGCCAGACCTTCTTCTCTGGGTGCTTTGAAGCGTCAAGCTGATTGGATGCCCCTGGATAGGTTGCAGTTGCATCCAGGTTATCCTTGTAGTTCTCAGCGGTAACTGCAAGGTTCAAAGCATAGTAAGAACGCTGATCTGCAACGTACTTATAGTCCTTGGAGTCAATCTTGTTGCCAGCTTCGTCAGCGGTCTCAATACCAGTGTTGATGTCAACACCGTCGAGAGCGTTACGAAGCAGACGGAGAGTCAGGTAAGCCTGAACATCTGGGTGCTGGGAAATGGTGCCTGCATAGCCGTCAGCAATAGCTGCAACAGCGTCAGAGTTAGCGTCGTAACCAAAGGTTGGGACCTTCTGAGCCTTTGACCATGCGTTGAAGATGGACATACCCATACCATCGTTGTTGGAAACAACAACATCAATCTGATCGCCGAAGGAGGAAGCCCATGCTGCAATTGCGTTACCAGCGGTTGCTGCGTCCCAAGTTGCACCAGCGGTGTTCTTCATCTCCTGAGAAGCAAGCTCACGAATGGTGTAGGACTTGCCGCCGACCTCAAGCTTGCCGTCCTGAACAACAGAAGAGGAGCCATCGGTGTTGGTACCAACTGGATCAGAGATAATCTTGCCGTCCTTCTCGACGCCAGTACCAAGTGCCTTACGGACACCGCGAGTACGAGCAATAGAGTCGTTGTGACCAATGTCACCAATTGCAAGAACGTAACCAATGATGCCATCCTTGTTGCGATCAAGCTCAGCTGCGTGAGCCTTGATGTAATCAAGAACCATCTGGCCCTGGAGTTCTGCACCCTGAACTGCATCAAAGCCAACGTAATAGGTGTCTTTGTTGAAGTTAAGAGTGTTTGTATCAAGCTCACCGGTTGAGCTGTTAGAAGGCTGGCGGTTGAAGAAGACAACAGGCTTATCCTTGTTCTCTACCTTTGCATCTTTAGCGCCTTCCTCTTTTTTCTCGCTAGGTGCGCAAGCTGCAAGAACGCTAGATCCACCAACGCTAAGAACGCCTAGACCACAGAACTTTAGAAAACTGCGACGAGACACATCCATAGTAGTGACCTTTCTCATTTGTTATGCCTTTTGCATAACACTGACCTTAATGAGTACGTTAACAAATCTCATCACAGCTCTTTGTGAGATGTCGCTCAACGGTTGTAGAAATACCGTAAGCGTTGTGTTTTGTACCTTTTACGGTGTCAATTTTGAAGTTTTTGAGGATAAATAAAGAAAAATCGGTCAAATGACCAAATTGTCGAGAAAATCGCCCTCTTCAAATCCGTGAATAAAAATCTACTTAATGCGAGAAAAGCAGAACGGTTCTTTAAACAAAAAAAGACCAGGCATTGCCTGGTCTTGAAAATTCTGGCTCCCCGAGCAGGATTTGAACCTGCGACACGCTGATTAACAGTCAGCTGCGCTACCGCTGCGCCATCGGGGAATATGTGTGCTTCTCAGCGGTGTTTAAGTATAGAGAGACATTCCAAACCATGCAAGCATTATTTTGAAAAAATTTATTCAAATTCCTCTTGCAAAATTTTACACACCTAAACCAAGAAGCTACTCCTCCATGTAGTCCTTAAGACGACCGGACCTAGAAGGATGACGAAGCTTTGCCAAGGTCTTGGACTCAATCTGACGAATACGCTCACGCGTAACGCCAAACTCCTTGCCTACCTCTTCAAGAGTGCGAGGATGACCGTCCTCAAGACCAAAGCGGAACTTAATAACCTTACGCTCACGATCAGCAAGGCCGTCAAGAACCTGCTCAAGCTGCTCACGAAGCATTGAATCAGAAGCTGCATCTGGTGGAGCAACAGCTGAAGAGTCCTCAATAAAGTCTCCAAGCTGGGAATCTTCTTCTTCACCAATAGGCGTCTCAAGAGAGACGGGCTCTTGGCTAATCTTCTGAATCTCGCGGACGCGATCAGGTGACATGCCCATTTCTGCGCCAATCTCTTCTGGAGAAGGATCTCTACCAAGATCTTGCAAAAGCTGACGCTGAACACGGATAAGCTTATTGATGGTCTCTACCATGTGAACAGGAATACGAATGGTACGAGCTTGGTCTGCAATGGCGCGGGTAATTGCCTGGCGAATCCACCATGTAGCATATGTTGAGAACTTAAAGCCCTTGGTGTAGTCGAACTTCTCGACAGCACGAATAAGGCCCAAGTTGCCTTCCTGGATAAGATCGAGGAACAGCATGCCACGGCCAACATAGCGCTTAGCAATTGAGACGACAAGACGAAGGTTTGCAGAGATAAGCTGCTGCTTAGCGTCAAGTCCTACGGACTCAATACGCATGAGGCGGCGCTGCTCTGCACGGTTGAGCTCGATGAGGCCATCCTCAAAATCTTCCAGTTTCTGGGAAGCCGCAGTACCTGCCTCAATCTTCATAGCAAGGTGAACCTCTTCTGATGCAGTAAGCAGGTCTACCTTACCAATCTCTTTAAGATACATGCGGACAGGATCGCCGGTAAGCATAACCGTAGTGGTATCTGAGCGACGAGCACGAGCGCGAGAAGAACGTTTTGGTTTAGAGACTTTTGCCTTAGAAACAGAGCGGAGAGCCTCTTTGACCTCACGTGCCTCATTTACGGCATCAAAATCTTCATCATCTTCATCTTCAAAATCAGATGGGTCATCCAAGTCATCATCGGATGAAAAATCATCCTCTACGACGTCATCTTCAATGGCGAAAGAAACGGTTGCTTCAGATGCGGTAGTAATCTCTACACCTTTAACGCGCAGCGAATCGTACAGATCAGAAAGCTCATCATCGTTAACGTCAACGTCACGAATGGCAACCTGAATATCGTCTTCGCTGATACTACCGTTAGACTTTGAAGAACTTACCAGATCATCAACAATTTTAGTAAGCTCATCTGAGAGTTTGACCTCTTCATTTGCCTTTTTTGCAGCCACAAATATCCTTTCGATAGATTAGCGCAAATCTTTATACCCAAAAGTTTCTCTACCTAATCAAACTACTCATTTTAATTTATAAAAAATCAGATGAGCAGCATCCTCATAAAATGAGTATTTTCTACTGCCCCGAAGTAAGCCTCTTGCCTAACTCAAGCGCTCGAGTCTGAAGCTCCTGTGCAGCAGCAAGTTGCTCTTCAGCAAGTGTTCCGCTTGAAGACTCCCCTGCATAAGAACTGGAGCGCAGATTTGATCGAATTTCTCGCAATTTACGCTGTACCGAGTAGTAGTCAACAGTGTCCACAATAAACTCAAGCGAGCGACGCGTATCAGAGTTGCCCTCAGATATCACGCGACCAGAAGAAAGAATAGCTGCCGCATTTGGCTCAACAGCCGCAGCCGCGGCAACAACCTGCGCTGGCGTAGCGCCCTCTGGAGTAGCAAGCATGGCCCATGCCATGGTTTGATGACGAGCATCGGCCCAGACAAAGTCTGCAATACGGTCTTGATACTCTCGCACTAAAGACAAGTTTGTTGCCATAGCACTTAAGAGCTCAAGCTCTGAGTTATACGAAGAGGTGTGGGCACTCTTCTGAGGCTGTTTGCGCTGCATCTTTGAAGTGCGCGAATCTGCCGCGTCATCTTGAATAGGCGCGGCCTTAATTGCGCGCTTTGCTTCCTCGACATCAATATGAAGTAAATCGGACACACGAAGTGCATACTCGCTCAGCAGCACCGATGTCTTGAGCGGGGCCAACAGAGACGCTAAAGCCTCAAGCGCTTTGACTCGACCACCGGGTACAGAAAGATCAAACTGAGCTGTTGTGGCATCAAAGACAAAGTCCATAAGCGGGCGAGCTGCATCTAAGATAGGACGTAGCTTATCTGCACCTGATTCGACGAGAAACTCCATGGGGTCCTGATTATTTGGCAAAACAACACAAAGAAACGCAGCGGTTGTTTTATCGATAAATTTAATAGCACGAGCAGCAGCGTGTTGACCTGCAGCATCACCGTCAAACATGCAAATGATTTTGCGTGCACGCTGGCGATCGATGAGTTTGACGTGCTCAGACGTAAATGCAGTGCCTAAAGCTGCCACAGTGTTGGTAAAACCAGCCTCATGCATGGCAATAACGTCAGTGTAGCCCTCGCAAATAATGGCCTCGGACTGGGCTGCAATAGTCTCTTTTGCAACATCGTAGGCAAAGAGGTGCTTACCTTTATTAAAGACAGAAGTGTCCCTGGTATTAAGGTACTTAGGAGCGTTTTCTACCTTTTTAGTAATTCGACCGCCAAAAGCAATAGTTCTTCCCTGCTCATCATGAATAGGAAACATCACTCGATCATAGAACCAGTCGCTGATGCGACCATTACGCTCGACAGCAAGGTTTGCAGCAATCATCTCTTGCGTGGTATATCCGCATTTGCGCAAGTGTGCCACAAGTGCGCCTCTACCAGGCGCGTATCCCAGCTTCCAGCGCTTACAGACAGCTGCTCCAAATCCACGACCAGAGAGATAGCTACGAGCTGCTTCAGGACCTTCTCCCCTTCCGCGCATAAGCATGGAGTGGAAGTAATTCTCGGCCTCGGTAAGGCACTCAATTAAGCGATTTTTGCGGGGACCCTTAGAAACATGAGCCTCTTCTGTAAGGGTAATTCCGGCTTTATCGGCAAGATATCTGATAGCGTCAGGAAAATCTAGATTTTCTCGCTTCATGACATAGCTAAAGACGTCTCCACCTTCGGAGCAAGCGCCAAAGCAGTGCCAGAGACCCGTAGAAGGATTTATCTTGAATGAAGGGCTTTTTTCTTGGTGGAAAGGACAGCACCCCCAATAGTCCTGACCTCGGGGTTTTAGCTCAACTGTCTCGGAAACAAGCGTGACAAAATCTGTGGCTTGTCTTACGCGCTCTTTATCTTCGTCAGTTATCATCTTCCACCTCCCCGCTTCCTAAGTTATATGAAGTCGTACCCAGATTCTGGGCTACCCAATCTATATTTCCACGAACGGCACACTTGAGCTCTTCAAGCGAATCAAATTTTTTAGATTCCCTCAGTCTCTTCACAAATACCGTTTGAACCTGCGAATCATATAAGTTGCCGCTAAAACCTAGGAGGTTAGCTTCAAGTAAAGGTCCTGTTTGAGACTCAAATGACGGAGCTTTTCCCACATTAACCGCAGCGGGCCATGCTGTTGCACCGTGAACCACATAGCACGCATACACGCCATCTTGAGGAATGCAATCACGCAGGTCAAGCGAAACATTTGCAGTTGGAAAGCCAAAACCAGTACCCTGGCCTCGGCCGTGCTTGACCACGCCACTCACAAAGTGCCAGCGGCCCAACAGGCTTGCTGCTTCCTCAACTTTACCCTGCTCAAGCAAGTCCCTAATACGAGTTGCAGAGATTTTCTGTCCACCTGAGCAAAAGAGCTCATGGGCGTGAACTTCAAAGCCATGCTGACGTCCAAGCAAGGTTAGAGATGCACTTCCTTCAGCTCCTTGTGCGCCCAAGCCAAAGTCAGAACCCACATGAACGGACACAGCCGAAACGCTTGAAAGCAGCTTGTCCACAACGTATTGCGTAGCGCTCAATGACGCAAACTCGCGGGTAAAGTGATGCACCAAGATGCCATCCACTCCCCA
>CALBBS010000116.1 GCA_937926845.1 uncultured Atopobium sp.
GCACTTCTCTTGCGGTTGGCGTTGGCACCGCTCATGGCGTTTACCACGGCACACCTCACATTGAGCAGGGCGTCCTCAAGGCAATCCGTCAGCGCCTTGATATTCCTCTGGTTCTTCACGGTACTTCTGGCGTTCCAGATGACCAGGTAGCAGAGGCAATTCAGAACGGTATTTGCAAGGTTAACTACGCAACCGAGCTTCGCCAGGTCTTTACCGCAGCCTTCATGAAGTACATGTCCGAAAACCCCGGCAACTTTGATCCAAAGAAGCCTTCCGTTCCTGGTATGGAAGCAATCACTCAGATTGTTGCAAGCCACATGGATAACCTGGGTTCTTCCCACAAGGCTTAAGCCATCGCAGGCTCTACATACGTTGCAGATATAAATCAGGCGAGAAGATCGATTGGTCTTCTCGCCTTTGTGTTAAAAGCAAAGCGTTGTTGAAAACGCAAGCCTTAGCAAATCTTACAAATCCAGTCTGCCTCTGGAGCCTCAATCTCGCCAGACTGAATGCTGGTCAGCGTGTTGCGGAGCTTAGACATAACTGGTCCAACAGCCTCCATACCAGCGCCAAAGACAATCTCTTTCTGGCCGTCAACAACTTTGCCAACAGGAGAAATAACAGCAGCAGTACCGCACATGCCGCACTCAACAAACTGGTCAAGCTCGTCAAAGCGGACAGGACGCTCAATAACCTTCATACCAAGCAGGTCTTTAGCAACCGTTGCCAGAGAGCGACGGGTAATAGAAGGCAAAATGGAATCTGTGTAAGACTGTGGAATAACCAGGGTTCCCTCTTTATCAACAAAGAGGAAGTTTGCGCCACTGGACTCCTCAACATAGGTACGAGAGCCAGAGTCAAGATACATACTGTCTGCAAAGCCCTGCTCATGTGCCCAGGTGGTTGGGTACAGAGACATAGCGTAGTTGAGGCCGGCCTTGATATTGCCGGTTCCGTGAGGAGCAGCACGGTCATAAGGAGAAACGGTCAGTGCAACAGGAGCGACGCCGTTGGAGTAATAAGCTCCAACTGGAGTGACCATAATACGGAACTCATAAGTAGGAGATGGCTTAACACCAACAGTATTTCCGGTACCAATCATAAATGGACGAACATACAGCGTAGCGCCCGTACCAAATGGTGGAACCCATGCTGCGTTTGCAGAAACAACCTCTTTAACAGCAGCGACAAATCTATCCTCAGGAAATGGTGGCATGACAAGGCGGGATGCAGAGTCAACCATACGCTGAGCATTGAGGTTAGGACGGAAGCAGACAATATCACCAGAAACTGTGGTGTAAGCTTTTAAACCCTCAAAAACCTCCTGGCAATAATGGAAGATGTTTGCGCACTCAGACAGTGTAATGCTGTGATCGGTGGTAAGTCCGCCCTCATCCCAAGCACCGTCTTTGTAGTGGGCAACGTAGCTGTAGTCACACTGCGTATATGCGAAGCCAAGCGCTGTCCAATCGATGTCTTTCTTCTCCACTGAGTTTGCCATGGCTTTCCTTTCTCCGTGGGTTTTAAAGAATGAACTTCATCATAAACATGCGAATATGAATACCTAGTCCTATTAAATAGTTTGTAACCTAATAGTTATTTTGCGGTATAACGTAGGTATGTTGAGAGGAGCACATGTGGATATCAAACTTAAACGAACCTACGATACGCCAGAAGCCGACGATGGATATCGTGTGTTGGTAGACCGTCTTTGGCCACGAGGCATCAAAAAGGAAAACCTTCACGCTGATGAATGGGCTAAAACCATTGCTCCTACTACTGAGTGCAGAAAAGCATTCAACCACGATCCAGAGCGTTTTGAGAGCTTTGTGTCTACCTATACAGCTGAACTTGACAACAATCCCGACACAGCAGCCTTTGTCGAACAGCTTAAAAAGCTTGATCAATCTACCGTGACACTGCTTTTCTCGGACAAAGACACTACGTACAACAACGCAGTAGTGCTCAAAAAGTGGCTTGAGACTAAGCTTAAATAATACGCTTACCCAGCTACGCTTACATTTCTTGCGAGAAGAACTCTTGGTAGAACTTCAATTCTTCAGGAGTATCAATGCTTGATGAGAATAAAATATCAGGCACGCTGGCGCTATTGTTCTTGTCAGCAGCGACATCTGCAGAAGCAAGCAAGTTTGCCTGTCCAAGCAAACGCTTAAGCTGATGAGCGGCGCCTGCCCCACCGTCAAAAAATTCTACGTCTCCTAAAACAGAGCTAATTTGCTTCTTGATAAAGGGGTAATGGGTACACCCAAGAACCACGGCATCTACCTGGCCAGCATAATTTCCCAAAAGCTCAGTCAGTCGTTTATGCATCTGTTCTGAATCAGCCTGACCAGATTCAATAAGCTCCACCAGGCCTTCTCCTGGAATAGAGACAACCTTTGCAGAAGGATGCAGGCGCGACTCAAGATTGTGGTACTTCTGCAAAGAGAGCGTTGCTTTTGTAGCCAGAACAATCACTGTTCCATGGGGATATGCAATTACTGCAGGCTTAAGAGCTGGCTCAACACCCACAATAGGTACATGAGGATAGGTTTCCCTCAGCTCGTCTGCAGCAGCAGCTGTAGCAGTATTGCAAGCTATAACTAGCGCTTTAGCACCCTCATCGATAAACTTTTTAGCAATAGTGTGAGAGCGCTGGGCAATCTGCGCTTTTGGTTTAGTGCCATAAGGAGCAAATGCAGAGTCGCCAAAATAATGAAATTCCTCGTGAGGCATTTGGGCAACAAGGTGTTTAAGCACGCTCATGCCACCAACGCCCGAGTCAAATACACCAATAAAATTATGAGGAGCTAAGCGAGCTTCCATTACAAACCTTTCAAACTGAATGTAAAGTATTTTATACCTTTATCATTCAAAGGTTGATTTGCGTCACTCTTGGGTAGAATGCCAAAGATATGTTTTTAACGATTGGAGTTTCATGAGCAACGAAGGTAAAAAGGTAAAGGTCCACTACGTAGGCACTCTTGATGACGGAACTAAGTTTGACTCCTCCCGTGATCGCAACGAGCCACTGGCATTTACCTGCATGGCTGGTCAGATGATCCCTGGTTTTGATGAGGCTGTCAAAGATATGGCTGTTGGCCAGATTGTTGACGTCCACATTCCAGCAGCAGAGGCATATGGTGAGCGCCATGAAGAGGCAGTGCAGCCTGTTCCCGTAGCCCAGCTTCCAGGCTCTGAGAATCTTGTTGCAGGTCAGCAGGTTACTCTGGGCACCCCTGAGGGATATCCTGTTATGGCAACCGTTGTCTCTAACGACGGCACCACTATCGTCTTTGACACCAACCATCCAATGGCTGGTAAAGACCTTAACTTCAACATTGAGCTTCTTGAGGTTGAAGAGTAATCCACTCCCCCTTTATAGGGCGAGAAGGGCGTAGGTGCTTCTGGCATCTGCGCCCTTCCTTTTTGCGTTAAATAGACATCAAAAAGAGCTTGGCTGCATGCAACCAAGCTCTTTACTGTAGCAAGTTATTGATGACTTGAAACTTAGCTTAGGACAACGCCGCCAAGCCAGCCCCACCTTGGGGTACTCAAAGCACCAAGCTGAGAAATCCAAGAACTCAAGCTCTGGCTCTGAACAACACCAGAGAGGCAGTGCCTGACCATACCGCCACCAATGTAGATGCCAACGTGGCCATAAATCAAAGCTGCAGCAGAGCCACCAAGGGTTGGAACAGCAATAATCATGCCAGGCTCAATAGCGCTCTGGTCAGTAGAGTAGCACCAGGAATAGTACATATCACAAGCGTTGCCATAGAAGGTGCCAACACCTGCATTTGAGAAGACATTGGAAACCCAAGCAGCACAGAAGCCAGCACCGGTAGATCCGGTATAGCCCGCAGCATTAACAACTGCAGCAGCAGAACCGGAACCAGCAGAAGAGGTTCCTCCTCCGCCGCCACCAGAATAGCTACTACCACCACCGCTGTTGCTTGATGCAGCAGCACGCTGAGCGGCAACACGCTCTGCCTCCTGCTGAGCGGCAAGAAGTTCAGAATCACGCTGAGCGATAAGCTCTTTTACATTGTCATCAAGATTTGCAACAACGTTTGCAGCATCCGCCTGACGAGCAGAAATATCATTAAGCTGAGACTCCTGAGAAGCACGGAGATTCTCAAGTTCAGCCTTCTTATTCTCTAGCTCGGTCTTCTCGGACTGAAGAGCAGCCTTATCAGACTCAAGAGCGGCCTTCAGGTTCTTAACTTCCTCAATCATCTTCTGATCGGACTCAGAAATCTTATCGAGGTAGTAAATATTAGAAGTGAGCTCCTCAAAACTTGCAGAAGAAAGAATCATCTCCAAAGCACCAGCTGGGCCAGCCTTGTAGTTGCTGGACATACGAGCGCCAAGTGCTTTTCTCTTCTCGGCAATCTGAGTTTCCTTTTCAGAAATCTCTTTCTGCTTAGCATCAATCTGATTCTGCTTATCTGCAATCTGATCAGAAATAGCGCCAATCTGAGAGTTAGTGTCATTGAGGCTTGCCTGCATGCTAGAGACCTCATTAGAAATCTCATCAAGCAGCTTCTGAGCAGCATCGTAATCGCTACGAGCAGCATCAATCTGAGCCTGGGTAACACCAAAAGCAGGACGGGTATTGATCAGAGATGCAGTAACGGCAGCGGCAGCAATGCCCATGCCGGCAAAAATCTTAAGAGCATCACGACGATTGAAAAGAGCAGCGCTCTGCTCCTCAATGGTTGTGCTTTGCTGTTTCTTTAAACTCATAAGGGTCTCCTAGAACGTTTAGTAGTACGGTGTGACCTTTGAGAGACTATTCTACCCGAGATACACGATGATATTCAAAAAGATACGTAATTTACAAACTCCCCGAAACAAATTTCGGGGAGTTTTGGCTCTAAATTGTGAGGTCAGAAATAGGATTTAGCGGTTTTCAATATGTGCAACATTTTTTATTGAAATGGTAATCCTGCCATCAGACTCGTGAGAAAATTCTAGGTAACCTGGACGTTCTGTTAGGTTTGAAGGAAATGAAATCTCAATTCCCGTATCGGTGCGGATTTTATGATTCTTTGCAATTCTGTTAGCAACACCGCGTTTAACAGGAACTTCTTCGGGGAGCTCTCTACTTGCCACCTGAGCCTCGTACTTTTCCTGAATCTCAGGACGCTCCTCAAAGATACGCTTACCAACCTTGATAGGGTCTACTACCTCTTCTACCTCTGCTGCTTCTGCAACGGCAGCCTTAGCACGAGACACCTCAACAGCAGGCTCAAGTCCATACTCTTCTGCCAAGTCTTGAACAATAACAGTTACCTCGCCAATAACCTCATGGCTGGAAGCCTCTGATGAGCACTCAAGGAAGAGTTCTGGGATGATGAACTTTCCCTCTCCTGCTACAGAGCGGTCATGATCATGAAAATCAATGGCGCCTGTATCCAGGTCAATGACTGCATATGAATCAACTTTTTGCGTTGGAGACGGCAGCGTTGCGTCTTGGCGCAAAATCTCATTTGCAGAACCGTTTACATCATGGATAAAAGCCTGCTTACGCGGAAGAAGTACGATGGCAAAAAGACGTCTTCCCTCACCCTCAAATGCCTCAGCCTGAGCATCCTCATCGTCTACAGCTGCACTAGCAAGCGCCTGACCAGCATCTGTATCAATGTAGTCTGCCACAAGAAGATCGCACTGCTCAACGTCATCTGCGCGACGAAGCTCTTCCCAGAACCACTGAGCAATCTGATGAGAAAACTCTACAAACTCAACGTCTCCGTGGGCATACTCCTGAAGACCTCCAGCAAAATTGCTGGTAGGAGTAAACTCTCCGTGCCTGGACTCTGGATTTGCCGTAATTTTACGCAGTCTACGCTGTACGTATGACTTTGTCTGACGATCCTCTAAATCCAAGGTAGATTGAGAGAAGTATTTAGTTCCCGTCTCAAAATCAAAGACGTGAAGAATTGCCTTAGTAACTCTAAGCATGTAAAACCTCGTTTATTGCAGATGTTTTGCTGGCGAGAAACCCTAGTGCTTGACGCACATCAGAGGATCGCCAATCTTAACCAGTGGACGACCACCAATCAGCGTTCCGGACTCACCAATGAGGTCAATTCGCTCATACGTATCTGCGTTAACAACAGTAACAACCACAACGTTCTCATATCCTGCCTCTTCAATGGCAGCAGCGTCAAACGAAATCAGTGGAGTACCAGCCTTGACTTCATCATTAGCGTGAACGTAACGAGTAAAACCCTTGCCGTTCATCTCAATGGTACCAACGCCAATGTGAATCAAAATCTCAATACCCGTATCAGTGGTAAGACCAATTGAGTGATTGGTTACGTTAGTTGCGGTAACGCGGGCATTACAAGGAGCGTAAACGCAATCAAGACCAACGGGCAAAATGCCATAACCCTGGCCAAAGAGACCGCTTGAGATTACTTCATCGTGGACCTCTTGTACGCTTACCAGGACACCAGAAACTGGTGCATAAATAGTGTCTTCCCTGGTAGCAAATGTAGCCTTCTGAGGCTGTTCTGTTCCGTTAGAAGGAACAAACACATTTCTAACCTTTGACCAAAGACCCATGATGCCTCCTTGAGTATGTGCTCTGCACAGATACTATCTGACATAACGTTTCTATTTTACCTAAGCAAGAAGGACGAATGCTCCACAGAGGAACATCCGTCCTTCTTTCACGAATTTACAACACGAAAGTGCAATTTACTGCATCCTCTTTGCTCCCCTGAAGATGATTGAACGTGCAGCAAAATAGGTAACCAGGAAGTACCCGCCATACAAAGCAGCTACTACTGCAACAACTCCACCAATGCTGCTAGCTACATCAAAGTTGCCAATCGACTTGATGACAGAAACCATAACAGACATTGCACAAGTAGCGTGTGCAGCTGCCATAAGCAGTGGGAACAGGAAGTACACGCCAATCTGAACAAAGAGTGCACGACTTGCAAGGCCCTTCTCGGCACCAAGCTCTGCGAGAACTTGATAGGCACGAGCATTGTCAGATGCCTCGGAGAGTTGCTGAAGAGCCAGGATAGCTGCGCACGCAATGAAGAGTACCAAGCCAATATACAGTGCCAGATACGTCACAATACCAGAGAATCCAGCAGTAGATTGAATATACTGAGAAGCAGTAACAACAAGCATTAAAGAATACGAGTCGGAATCGTTTCCAGTGACAGAACCATCACCAAAATATTTCTTAATCTGATCCTGGAACTGAGCTTCAGTAGCATCGCCTGGGGTTTGGTAGTTTCCCAAAATGTAAGAGTTGGTCAAAACGGTACTTGAAGGGAAACTTTGATCAGCAACAACCACAATTCCTAATGCAGGCATAAGATAAGGGCCACCTTGTGTTTGCCCAATATCCAGTGTTCCACCAACAGCGTGAAGCTTATGACCCTCAATGGTGAGTTCAGGATTATGAGCAAGAGAATCCTGCCAGTATTTTGTGAGATTAGTGTCTAGCGTCCAAACCATATAGCCGTCAGTACCAAAATCAACAGGCTCAAGTCCAGATGCAACGCGCAGTTTGTTGTACTGAGAAGCTCGCATCAAAGTTACATTTTTCTGCGCAGGATCATCCTGACCACTATAGCCGGTAAAGTAATCAACAAAGCGCTTACCTGTTACCGCATCAATAGAGCTATACGTAAAACTTGGTGTTGTTGGATCAGTTTGGGCGTAGTACGTATCAACTTGGATGGCATTTTTGATAGTTTTGTCCCACTCTGGATCTAGCTTCTGCACTACAGAAAGGTAATCATATGAGTCTGCTGGGCCAGGAGTATAACTGCGCTCTGAGCCTGGATTAATTGAAATAGCAACATCGTACGTTTTGATTTTAGAAAAGCTAGAGTTCATAGAGTCAACAAGCGAGAAACCCGTACCAAGTCCACAGACTGCCACAAAGAGCATAGCGCAGACTAAAGAGATGGAAACCCAAGCAGTATTAACGCGGGCATTAAACTGACGCAGGATAAATGAGTGAAGACCCTTGTAGTAGAAGCCCTTCTGCATCTGCATAAATCTGAGTAAGAAACCAGAAATTGAGAAGAAAAAGAGTGCTGTACCCACAGACACTAAAGCCGTAGCCATGGCAAACTCGTCATTTACCTCTTTGAAACCATTATGCTGAAGCAAGCTATAGGAATAAGCAATGATTCCAAGAGAGGCCAGGAAGAGCAGCACTGAGACGGTAAGATTTCTTACCTTGACCGTCTGAGTTACTTTATCTGCGTTAAGAAGATCAATAAGCTTATAGCGAGATACGGTGGTGACGTTAAAAATCAGTGCAACCACAAACATAACCACAAAGTAAATAACCGTTTGAATTAGCGCAGTTTGCGAGAACACAAATTTGAACGAATCAAGAGTCGTGTTGAACATGTGGGCTGTTGCAAACATCATAAATTGAGAGATAAAAATACCTGCAACAAGTCCAACTACCAGGGCAAGAAAACCAACAAGCAGCGTCTCAATACTCATAATCTTAGAGACATTTCTCTTGGTCATGCCCAGTATCTGATACATGCCAAATTCTTTTTTTCTACGACGAATCAGAAACTGATTAGCGTAGACAACAAGAAATCCCATAATAACAGCAAGAAAAACGCTTACTCCAGAGATGGTATTACTTAAGAGCTGAACAATGCGTCTCTGGTCTTCAGAAAGATTCAACACCATAGATTGCTGGCTAATTGAATTGAAGGAATAAAACAGAGCAACGCCTACCGCCAATGTCAGAAAGTAAATACTGAAATCGCGCAGTGATTTCTTAACGTTGCCGAGCGCGATTTTACTGTACATCAGCACCCTCTCCTCCCAGGAATGAAACAACGTCCATAATCTGGTCAAAGAACTGCTTACGAGGCTTCTCGCCACGAACTATCTCATTAAAGATGCGACCATCTTTAATGAAAATAACGCGATGAGCATAAGAAGCTGCGTAAGAATCGTGAGTAACCATGGCAATAGTTGCGCCATTACGATTGAGGTTCTCAAGGCTTTCAAGGAGTGTGCGGGCGTTCTTTGAGTCAAGTGCGCCGGTTGGCTCGTCTGCAAGGACCAGCGAAGGATTAGTGACAATTGC
>CALBBS010000117.1 GCA_937926845.1 uncultured Atopobium sp.
AGCAAAATCAAGAGCGGAAGCAGCGTCGTCTAAGATGACAATGCGCGGGCTTCCTACCAGAGCACGAGCAATAGTCAACCTCTGGCGCTGACCACCCGATAAGTTCTTGCCGCCACGCTCAACAATACTGTCAAGCTGATCGGATTTCTCGCGCACAAAGTCTGCTGCTTGAGCAACCTCAAGAGCTGTCCAAAGCTCCTCGTCGGTAGCGTTTGGATTTTTCCAGCACAGGTTTGTGCGAATGGTGCCGCTGACCAGTGAGGTGTGCTGCGGAACAAAGCCAATGAGGGACCGCAGTTGCTCAAACGTATACGTTTTGACGTCGTGGCCAAAGACGCTTACAGAACCGGTCTCCGTATCAAAAAGACGCGGGATGAGGGCGGCAAAACTGGACTTACCAGAGCCCGTACCGCCAATAATGCCCAGCGCCTGACCAGCCTGGAGCGAAAGATTGATACTAGAAAGAGCAGGTTCTCCCCCGCCGTCGTAGACAAGTGAGGCGTCTTTGAACGCCACTGCAATGTCAGTAAAATCAGATTCAGTAAGGTTGATATATTTGTTTCCCTTATCGGTAAGCGTTGGCTTGGTGTTCAGAACTTCCATTACGCGTGCAGCAGACGCAGTTCCGCGTGTAATGATAATGACCAGGTTAGCAACGTAGCCAATAGCTAAAAGCGCACTGGTCATATAACTGACAAGTGCCACCACGGTACCTTGAGAAAGGGTGCCAGCAGTAATCTGAGGGGCTGCAAGCCAAAGTGTTACGGCAATTCCTAGGTACATAACAAGGAAGGTCGCTGGGTTCAGCAGCGCTGAGTAATTTGCAGCATCAGTAGCCGTTTTTGTTTGAGCTAAAACCGCCTCAGAGAACTGCGCTTTCTCCTCTGACTCATGCCTAAAGGCCCTAATAACACGAATACCAGAAAGCATTTGTCGCATATATAAAGAAACGGTATCTAAGCGTTTCTGCAGCTCAGAAAAAAGCATGGTAGATTTACGTGCTACAAAGAAGAAAATAGCGGCTACCAGTACTGTTGACAGTAAAAAGACCATGCCAAGTTTGGCATCAAGCATAAGAGTGGCAATAATAGAGCCAGCAGCAAGGATTGGCCATCTGACCAGCTGACGAATGCCCAGAGCAACCGTTACCTGCACCTGATTAACATCGTTGATAAGACGGGTTACCAGCGTATCTGTTCCCAGTGCAGAAATATCGGCACTTGAGAGCTCTTGAATCTTCTTAAAGAGTTCATTGCGCAGGTCAGTTCCCGTGCGCTGAGAAACAATGGACGCAATTTTTTGACAGACAAGCGTAAAACTAAAGCCGACTAGTGCAATAACTACCAGCAAAATACCGTAGCGAATAATGTCATACATGTTTGTCCCGTGAATTCCCAGGTCAATCATGCGCGCAATAATCAGTGGTGTAAGCAGGTCGCCAACAACCTCAACACCCTTACAAAGTACAGCAACAAAACTCTTACGCCCATACTTTGGCCATACAAACCTAGAGAGTAATTCTCCCATTTACGCTTCACCAAGTTTCTCTGCTAGCGATAACCACTCGTCTTCCAGCTCCATCAGCGCTGCTTCTGCGTCATCAAGCTGCTGCTGA
>CALBBS010000118.1 GCA_937926845.1 uncultured Atopobium sp.
CGGCGGGAATTGCCGCAGCCTGCACGGGAGTAGGCGCGTTAAACCCAAGTGTTGCTACGCCTGCCAGAATTTGCTCGTTTAGCCCGAGCTCGGCAAAAGTTATTTCCATACAAACAAGTATACTTATGTGCAACGATTAGCTAAAGGAAGTTACCATGCCTATTAATATTCCAGATGGTTTACCAGCTAAGAAGACACTGCAAGAAGAGCGTATTTTTGCGCTTGAGGAAGAAGTTGCAGAACACCAGGAGATTCGCCCGCTGCGCCTGGCAATTTTGAATTTAATGCCTAAGAAAATTCAGACAGAAACTCAGATTCTCCGTTTGATTTCAAAGTCTCCTATACAGGTTACGTGTGATTTTATGCGTATTTCTTCGCATGAATCTAAAAACACTGCCGCCGACCATCTGGTAACGTTTTATTCAACTTTTGATGACTTCAAAGATAAGAATTATGACGGTCTGATTGTTACCGGCGCGCCTATTGAGGACCTTAAATACGAGGACGTTGACTACTGGGATGAGTTTTGTCGCATTGTTGATTGGTCTCAGGAGCATGTCTTTTCTACCATGTACCTGTGTTGGGGCGCACTAGCTGGCCTTTATTATCTGCACGATATTCCTAAGAAGATGCTGGGCGCTAAGCTGTTTGGTATTTTTCCGCAGCGTTTATGCGATGAGTATTGCTTCCTCACTAATGGATTTGACGAGGTACATTACATGCCGCATTCTCGTCATGCTGCGATTGAGACATCAGCTCTGGTAGACCACCCTGAGCTTGCCGTACTTTCTGAGGGATTTACCAGCGGTCCTGCACTTCTCGCCACAAGAGATTTCCACGAGATTTTTGTAACCGGTCATTTTGAATATGATCGCGACACGCTTGCAGAGGAGTATTGGCGTGACTTCCATAAGGGTCTGCCTATTCGCCTGCCAGAGAATTACTTCCCTGATAACGACCCAGAAAAGCAGCCGCTGTTTACCTGGCGCGCACATGCCAACTTGCTGTATCGCAACTGGATTAACTGGGTGTACCAGATGACGCCGTACAACACAGACGAGATACCTGCGGCTATTGCGGACCTTCGTCGGCGTGTTGCTGAAGCTGATCCTGACGCAAGGATGACCGGTAGGTTCTAAGCAGGCATTTGCACGGTGACCGATTTGCCAGCGCTTGTAACTGGTTAGACGCCATCAATACCATAAAATAATTTATTGATACACGCGTATGAAACTACGTTTAGAAACACGTATAGAGAGGATACGTTGATGAAGGTTGTAATTGCTTCAGATATTCACGGCGCTGCCGACTATTGCGAGAAGCTTATGCAGGTCATCGAGGAGGAGCAGCCAAAGTACGTTTTGCTTCTTGGAGATCTGCTCTATCACGGTCCTCGAAACGATCTTCCTGCAGACTACGCACCAAAGCGCGTTATTGAGATGTTGAACAGCATTTCCGACAAGGTCATTGCGGTCCGCGGAAATTGCGAGGCAGAGGTCGATCAGATGGTTCTGGATTTCCCTTGCATGGCTGATTACAACATCTTGTTTGATAAGGATCCAAAGACAGGCAAGCAGTTCACTATTTTCTTTACCCACGGTCACGTCTTTGGCCCTGGCGTTCATAACAGTGTTGATAAATGGCCACAGATGCCAAGCCTTGATGCGTTTGTCTACGGTCACACGCATAGAAAGTATAACGAGAAGGGCCACGATCATCCTGAGGTCACCGTATTTAACCCAGGTTCCGTTGGTATTCCAAAGGATGGCACTCATAGCTGCGGAATCTATGAGGATGGCGAGTTTAGGCACGTAATCCTCGGCGAGTAAGTCTGTGTTGTTCACACGCAAAAAATGGCGAGAAGATCAATCGGTCTTCTCGTCTTATTTGTGTCGCAGTGTCAGAGGTTTAGTGCATAGAAATAGTCATGAACTCATAGCCATGTGCATGTCGCGAGATGGAATATTCAAACGCACGACCATCGTCTATATAGCCGATTTGCTCAACCTCTAAGAGGGGGTCGCCCGTGCTAATTTCTAGTCGAGAGGCTTCAACCTCAGTAGGCATGACTGCCCTAATAACACGGTGTGCATTAGCGATTCTAAGTCCAACTTCACTTTCAATATAGTTGTAAATCGAATGCTCTAGATAGGCCATTTTAAGATTGGGAACTAGGCTAATGGGCATGTAGGTGTACTCGATGACCTGCTCAATCCCTTCAACAAGCCTGACGCGCACAATTCTGTAAACAAAATCTTCGGTAGTAATATCAAGAGCTTTAGCAATGTATTCAGAGGGACGCTCAACTTCAAAGGTATAGACCTTTGATTTAACGCGCTCGCCTCGGGCAGCGTGTTCAGCCATGAAGCCCTCCATTTGACCGGAGACTTCTTTACTTGGCTTAATTTGTGTTCCTTCTTCCAGCTTTTTGACAAAAGTGCCGGAGCCTTTTCGCCTGAAGATAAGCCCTTGCTGCTCAAGAACTTCTAGTGCCTTATTAATGGTAATTTTGCTCACTTCATATTGCTCGCAGAGCTGAGCAACAGAAGGCAGGCGAGAATAAGCAGGATACGTGCCTATAGCAATATCAGTTTTAAGATCCTGAACAATCAAGTCGTACTTATTCATGACACCTCCTCAGGTAGCAAAATTTTTACTTTGCATTCTAGTTGATTTGCATTAGTATACTACATAGAAAACCTAACATATCTATTTTATAAAGTTGACATGTCAGGTTTAGATACTTTTGAGAAAGGATAGGCATGTCGTATCAGTTGCCTGAGAATTTCTTCTTTGGTGGGGCAATGTCTGGTCCACAGACCGAGGGTAAATGGCAAGACGGAGGAAAGCTGCCAAACCTTTGGGACACCTGGTCTAACCTGGACATTCACGCATTCCACAACCGCGTTGGCTCCTACGCTGGAAATGACTTTACAGAAAGAATGGAAGACGATCTTCAGCTTCTCAAGTCTCTTGGCCTGGATTCCATTCGCACTTCTATCCAGTGGAGCCGTTTGTTGGACATTAACGGCAACCTTAATCCAGAGGGCGAAAAGTACTATCACCACCTTTTTGCTATTGCTAAGAAGGTTGGTATTGAGATCTTTGTAAACCTTTACCACTTTGACATGCCTGAATACCTCTTCAACCGCGGTGGTTGGGAGTCTCGTGAGGTTGTTGAGGCATACGCACATTACGCACGCATTGCTTTTGAAACGTTTGGAAAAGAGATTCGCTACTGGTTCACTTTTAACGAGCCAATTGTTGAACCAGAGGTACGTTACACACTTGGCGGTTGGTATCCTTTTGTTAAAAATTATTCGCGTGCTCGTGCTGTTCAGTACAACATTTCACTTGCTCACGCGCTTGGTGTTCGCGAGTATCGTCGTGCAAAAGCAGCAGGTTTTATGCTTGAGGACTCTCGCATTGGCCTCATCAACTGCTTTGCACCGCCATACACCAAAGAGAATCCATCTGAGGCAGATCTTGAGGCGCTACGCATGACCGACGGCGTCAACATTCGCTGGTGGCTTGACCTGGTAACTAAGGGAGAGCTTCCACAGGATGTCATTGATACGCTGCAGGCCCGTGGTGTTGACCTGCCTATCCGCCCTGAGGACAAACTTATTCTTGCCGACGGCGTTGTGGATTGGCTGGGCTGCAATTATTACCATCCAGAGCGCATTCAGGCTCCTGCAAAAGATACGGATGAGAATGGCATTCCAAACTTTGCTGACCCGTATGTTTGGCCAGAAGCGGAGATGAATGTATCCCGTGGTTGGGAGATTTACCCACAGGGACTCTACGACTTTGCCATGAAGGTTCGCGATGAGTATCCAGAGCTTGAGTGGTTTGTTTCCGAGAATGGCATGGGTGTAGAGCGAGAAGATCTTAAAAAAGATGAAAACGGTGTAATTCAGGACGACTACCGTGTTGATTTTGTCCGTCGCCATCTTGAGTGGATTGCCCGTGCAATTCAGGACGGCGCTAAATGCCGTGGTTACCACTACTGGGCCATTATTGATAACTGGTCTTGGGCAAATGCTTTCAAGAATCGTTATGGCTTTGTTGAGGTTGATTTGGAAGATAACTACAACCGTCGTCTTAAGAAATCAGCTAAGTGGCTTAAGCAAGTTGCCACTACACATATAGTTGACTAGAAACTCGTGAAAGGAGTTTGCTCATGGCAAAAGATAAAGGCCAAGCATCGTTTCTAGATAAATTTGCAGAAGTTTCTGCAAAAGTAGGTAATCAAGTTCACTTGAGGAGCCTGCGCGATGCATTTGCAACTGTCAGCCCAATTTACATTTTGGCTGGTATTGCAGTACTGATCAACAACGTTCTGTTCCCACTCATCTTTGCAAATGATCCAGTTACCTTGGCTAATTTCAAGGTTTGGGGTGCAGCAGTTGCTCAGGGCACTCTGAGTTTCTCGGCAGTTATTCTTGCAGGTATCATTGGCTATTGCCTTGCTCGTAACAAGCGTTTTGAGAACGCAATTTCTTGCGTTGTTATTGGTATTGCTGCACTTATTATCATGATGCCTCAGAGCATTGTTGCTACCGCGGGCGCTGTTCTTCACGCAGCTAATGCTGCTGACGCAACCGCTGCAGCAGTAGCACTTCCTGTGGCTGATGTTGCTAAGCTCCTGCCAAGTGGCTATGCAGTTACCGGCGTTGATGTAACAGGCGCTTTCTCTACTTCCTTCACTGGTACAAACGGCCTCTTTGGTGCAATCATCATTGGTCTGCTTTCTACTACCATCTTTATCAAGCTTTCCAGCGTTAAGCAGCTGAAGGTCAACCTTGGTGAGGGCGTTCCACCAGCGGTTGCAGATTCTTTTAACACCATGATTCCTATGATGTTGACCTTGACCGTTTTTGGTATTGCTTCTGCTCTTCTTGCAGTTTGTGCTGGTACTGACCTTATGACTATTATTGCAACAAGCATTTCTGCCCCACTGAAGAGCCTCATGAATGCTGGTCCATTTGCAGTCATCATCATCTACAGCTTTGCTAACCTGCTCTTCTGCCTTGGTATTCACCAGTCCACCATCTCTGGTGTTCTGATTGAGCCAATTCTGACCATACTCATTGTTGACAACATGGCGACCTTTGCAGCTGGTCAGCCAATTCCTCAGGACCACTACATGAACATGCAGATTATCAATACCTTTGCGCTGATTGGTGGTTCTGGTTGTACTCTGATGCTGCTTTTTGATACCTTCCTCTTCTCTAAGAACAAAGCTTCTAAAGATGTTGCGGCACTTTCTCTTCTTCCAGGTATCTTTAACATCAATGAGCCAGTTATTTATGGTTACCCAATTGTCTTTAACCTTCCTTTGATGATTCCATTTGTTCTTGTGCCAGGTTTGTTCATCGGTTTGACGTACCTGCTTACCAACCTTGGTTGGATTAGCCCTTGCGTTGCAATGGTTCCTTGGACCACTCCAGTTTTCCTGAGTGGTTGGCTGGCAACCGGTGGCGACGTTCGTGCCGTTATCTGGCAGGTCGTTCAGGTTCTTCTTGGAATGGCAATTTACCTGCCATTTATGAAGATTTCCGAGCGCGCACAGGCTAAGCAGGCTGAGGCTCTTGCAGAGAGCGCTCAGGATGCAGAGTAGTTTGTAAGCTTATAATCTGAGTATCACTTGAAGCCAGCCATCGTATGAGATGGCTGGCTCATCAGAAGGAGATCACATGAAAATCTTACTTGCTTGCAACGCCGGAATGTCCACTAGCCTGCTTGTTCAAAAGCTTCAGAAAGAGGCTGCTTCTCGCGGTTTGGATGCAGAGATTATTGCAAATCCTCTTAATAAGGCACTTGAGCTTATCGATGGCGCAGACGTCTTTTTGCTTGGACCTCAGATTGCTTATGCAAAGGCAGATGTTGAGGCTGCAGCAGGATCTATTCCTGTAGCTGTTATTCCTATGGTTGATTACGGCAGGATGAACGCTGCAAAGATTCTTGACGATGCACTTGAGCTTATCAAATAAGCGGTAAAAGATTTTTGTGAGCTCTTAAGCGTCCAAGAAAAGAGTATGAGGTAAAAATGTCTTTAGATGACGGCATGACTGCTACACAAGAAGCAGCCTTTGAGATTATTGCTACCGTTGGAACGGCAAAGTCAATGTATATTGGCGCAATTCAGAAGGCAAAAACGGGCGATATTGAAGGCGCGCGTGCAGATATTATTGCTGGTACAGAGATTTTTAATGAGGGCCATAGCACGCACTTGAACATGCTCCAGCAGTCTGCAATTGACAACAGTAACGTTGAGTTCTCGCTCATTTTGATCCACGCTGAAGATCAGCTTATGCAGGCTGAATCTTTCCGCATTATTGCTGAGGACTTTATTGACGTGTACGAGAAGCTGCTTAACAAATAGCTGGCGAGGAAAACATGTGTGCAGAAACGCTTCTTGGCGGTATTGAGTTTGGCGGAACAAAGATTGTTCTTGCCACGGGTACACCAGACGGAAAAATTTACGAGCGCGAGGTCTTTCCCACGACAGCGCCAGAGTCTGTTTTGCCAAAGATTGTGGGCTGGTTCAAAGCTCGCTCTATTCAGGCTCTAGGTGTTGGAGCATTTGGCCCCACGGGAGTCAATCCTGATCTGCCTAGCTACGGAAAGATTCTCTCGACTCCTAAGCAAGGTTGGCGCAACTTCAATCTGTTGCAGGCGTTGAAGGATGGACTGAACGTCCCTGTTGGATACGATACCGACGTTAATGCAGCTTGTTTAGGAGAAGCAGTTTTTGGTGCAGCTCGCGGCCTTGATAACGTTGTCTACCTGACAGTAGGAACCGGAATTGGTGCCGGCGTGCTGCTTGAAGGAAAACTCCAGCACGGCATGCTCCATCCCGAGGCTGGTCATATCCTTGTTGAACGTGAGGCAAACGATTTTTGGCAGCAAACTAAGTGTCCCTATCACCAGAACTGCCTTGAGGGGCTGGCATCAGGTCCTGCTATTCAAGAGCGCTGGGGACTTCCAGCTGTTGAGCTTACCGAGAAAGACGAGGTATGGGAGCTTGAGGCTGCCTATCTTGCAAAAGCCCTCTCCACATATGTAATGTGCTACTCACCTCAGCGTATTATTTTGGGTGGAGGCGTCATGAAACAGAAGCAACTGTTTCCGCTTATCCAGCAGAAACTTGTTGCATACCTCAACGGCTACATCAACACCCCAGAGATAGAGGACATCCAGAATTACGTTGTTCCTGGGGGTTGCGAGGGAAACCAGGGCATTCTAGGTGCTTTGGTGCTTGGTCGTCGCGCACTTGGTGCGTAATTACTTGGCGATAAGAACGACTACCGTGTAGAACAGCGTTCACTTTGCAAACAAATGGCGAGAAGATCAATTGGTCTTCTCGCCTTATTTGTGTCTTGTGACGTGCGATTTTTCTAGCAAGTTCTACTTTCTAGAGAGAGTGTCTGTTGCCCACGTGCTGCTCTGGG
>CALBBS010000119.1 GCA_937926845.1 uncultured Atopobium sp.
ACTGGACTGCGACGTCCTTCAGGCAGACGGCGGCACCAGAACCGCAAGTATCACCGGCGCTTGGGTGGCGCTCCACGACGCACTCTATTCACTTGTCGAGAAGGACCTCTTGCCCAGACTTCCTCTCACAGGTCAAGTAGCTGCGATTTCTATGGGCTACGTGAATGGTAAGCCACTTCTTGACCTAGATTATCCCGAGGATTCTCACGCGGACATTGATATGAATCTTGTGGGTACAGAAACTGGACAGATAATTGAAGTGCAAGGAACAGGCGAGGGTGGCCCGTTTGATCGTGAGCAACTCAATCAGTTGCTCGATCTTGGTCAGGCGGGCATCGCCCACCTCGTTGACCTGCAGAATCAAGTGACAGGATTTAGGGAGTAACTATGAGCCAAAGCGGTGCAAATCAGGGTTCCAACGCTGTGAACTTTGATCCAGATAAGACGGTGGTAGTTGCAACGGGCAACGCTCACAAACTTGTTGAGATTGAGGCTATTCTCTCTAAGGTAATGCCTGGTATAAGCTTTGTGGCGCTTGGCCAGCTGGGCGATTTTCCTGATCCAGAGGAGAACGGTCAGACGTTCCGCGATAACGCTTTGATCAAGGCAATGGCTGCGCTTGACGAGGTAGATTGCGTAGCAGCTATTGCGGACGACTCTGGCATTTGTGTTGATGCCCTGGACGGAGCTCCTGGAATTTATTCAGCTCGTTATGCTGGCGAGCATGGCAATGATGCTGCAAATAACCAGAAATTGCTGGCAGAGCTTGCTAACGTTGCTGATGAGGATCGTACTGCTCGTTTCCACTCCACCGTTGCTTTGGTATACAGAGACGGAGCTGTACTGGTGGGAGAGGGTGACTGCGAGGGAGTTATTGGCCACGAGCCAAAGGGTCAGAACGGTTTTGGTTACGACCCACTTTTCTGGCCAGAGGATACTCCAGGTAAAACCATGGCAGAGCTTGAGCCAGACGAGAAGAACGCTATCTCGCACCGTTTCCACGCTCTGCAAGATCTTTCCAAGCAGATTCAAGGATAGGCACGGCGTAGGTTTCGCGTCAGATTCTCGTCAGGTTTGCGTCAGCTTCCGGACAGATAACCGCCGCTATGTCAGACTCACGTCAGAATCGCGACAGATTCCAGACAGAAAACTACCGCCGCGTCAGATTTGCGTCAGATTCGCGTCAGGAACACGACAGGAACACGACAGAAACACGCCATATAACAGGTCAAAACCGGTCAGCGAGATATTTGTTCTTCTCGCCGACCGGTTACTTTTTTGCTTGCTTCAAATGTTAAACTGAATGTAACTGTGACTTCTGTCTTGGAGGTAGACATGAGGATTGTTCGCACCCGCGATTACGAGGATATGAGCAGAAAAGCTGCAAATGTCATTTCTGCACAAATTATTCTGAAGCCAAATTGCGTTCTTGGCCTGGCAACTGGTTCAACGCCAATTGGCACCTATGCTCAGCTCGCTGATTGGTGCAAGAGGGGAGACCTGGACTTCTCGCAGGTTTCTACGTATAACCTTGACGAGTACCGCGGTCTTTCTCACGACGATCCTCAGAGCTATCACTATTTCATGCGCAAAAACCTCTTTGACCTGGTAAATATTGATCTTGAGAACACTCATGTGCCCGACGGCTCTAATCCTGACGTCGAGGCAGCTTGCGCCGAGTACGATAGGCTTGTTGCTAAGGCTGGCTATCCTGACCTGCAGCTTCTTGGCATTGGCCACAATGGTCACATTGGCTTCAACGAGCCTGACGACCATTTCTCCAAGGGTACGCACTGCGTTGACCTCACCGAGAGCACCATTCAGGCAAACAGCCGTCTGTTTGAGCGCATGGAGGACGTCCCTCGCCAGGCTTACACCATGGGTACGCAGACCATCATGTTCGCGCGCAGCATTCTGATTGTGGCTAGCGGTGAGGACAAGGCCAAGGCTGTTTACGACATGTGCTTCGGCAACGTTTCGCCTCAGTGCCCAGCCTCTATCCTGCAGCTTCATACTAACTGTACCGTTATTGCTGACGAGGCCGCTCTCTCGCTCTGCCCAGCTGAGTAAGGTCTGGTTGGTCCAAAGCTTCTAAAAGGCTCCAAAAAGCCTCTAAAAGCATCTGCCGAGAAAAACAAAACTCCCATTCATGTGAATGGGAGTTTTTTGTAGCAGTTTATCGTGCATAAGCGTTGTACGTGCGCGTTTAGTGATGCTCAGAAAATATTAATAGTCCTTGTAGAAATTGCTGAGAGCCAAAAGGACCTGGTAGTTAAGGCCAAGCACATAGTCTCCCTGATCGGTATGAACCGTGCGAAGCGTAAACTCAAGATTGTCACCAAACGTGATTTTATCGCCGTCTTTTTTTCCAGCATGAGACATATCGCCAGTTGAAAGTGGGAAAGTTCTCCTGATTGGACTGAGCGAAGTAACAAAGATTACAAAAGGCTCGGCGGAGTTCTCGATGTGCAGTTGTTTGAAAATCTGACTGTTTGTTGACACATAGACTACTTCGTTTCTGTCAAACTCCTTCTTCAGCTCTGGAAG
>CALBBS010000120.1 GCA_937926845.1 uncultured Atopobium sp.
GGCAAACACCAATATCTATGACCTCTCCGTAGAAGAGCGTGACGGCTCCCTAACTTCCCTCTCCTCTTTTGATGGAAAGGTTCTTCTGATTGTCAACACTGCAACTGGTTGCGGCTTTACCCCACAGTACGAAGATCTTGAGCGCATTTACGCTGCTTATAAAGATCAAGGCTTTGAGATTTTAGACTTCCCTTGCAATCAGTTTGCAGACCAAGCCCCAGAGTCCGATGAAGAGATTCACCAGTTCTGCACTATGAAATTTGGCACCGATTTTCCACAGTTCAAGAAGGGCGACGTCAACGGAGAGACCGCAAATCCTCTCTTCGAGCGTCTTGCAACAGCTTTCCCCTTCCAAGGCTTTGGTAAGGGTATCAAAGCTCTTGCACTGGACAAATTTGCAAAGGCAAATAACAAGAAGTTTGGTGACAAGGCCTACATTATGTGGAACTTCACTAAATTCCTTGTAGACCGCCAGGGAAACGTTGTTGCACGCTTTGAGCCAACCACCGATATGGCAGAAGTTGAGTCTGCAGTTAAAAATCTTCTTGCCTAGGACGAGAGGACCGATCTACTCATGAGTTCTTCTCAAAAAGAAATACAGCCTGTTGCAGCCGCTAGCACTTTTGCTAGCGGCTCTTCTACACTCGACAACTCCCCCGATATCCCCGAGCTTCTCCTTAAAAACCAGCTCTGCTTCCCGCTCTACAGCGCCTCAAAAGAAGTAGTGCGCAGGTATACTCCGCTGCTTAAGCCCTTTAATCTAACGTATACACAATACATTGCCATGATGGCGCTCTGGGAACATGAATCCTTGGATGTCAAAACCTTAGGTGAGCTTTTATTTCTTGATTCAGGCACCTTGACTCCACTTCTTAAAAAGCTTGAGGAGAAGAGCCTTGTACTGCGTCAAAAAACAGGTAAAGACGGACGTCAGTTGATTGTTTCCCTCACCCAAAAAGGCAAAGACCTTAGGCGAGAAATTCAAGTGGTCCCACATCAGATTGGCTCATGCGTTAATCTCTCGACCGAAGAAGGCGCTGAGCTTAAACGATTGCTTTTAAAAGTTCTTTCTAACGTTACAGAAAGCTAGATTTACTATGACCCAATCACAGGTAACTATAACCTCTTCTGAACGTGAAAACGCCATTGTACGCACTAGCGCCATTGGCATTGCAGCCAATGTTGCACTTGCGGCATTCAAAGCAGCTGTGGGCATTTTATCTAACTCAATTGCCGTTACTCTTGATGCGGTTAACAATCTCTCCGATGCAATTTCATCAATCATCACCATTGTGGGAACCAAACTCTCTAACAAAAAAGCTGATCGCGAGCACCCCTTTGGACACGGACGCATCGAATACATCACTACAACAGTAATTGCTGCAATCATTATGTATGCAGGTATTTCTTCACTTATCAAATCCATCCAAGACATCACGGACCCCGCAACGCCAGACTATAGTCCCCTATCTTTAATCATCATTGCCGTAGCTGTACTCGTAAAGATTGTTCTTGGTCACTATGTCCACTCTGTTGGTAATCGTGTAAATTCCGACACCCTAATTGCTTCAGGCTCTGACGCACTCTTTGATGCCACACTTTCCACTTCTGTTTTAGCTGCTGCTCTTATTTTTATCTTTACAGGAATTAGCATTGAAGCATACGTAGGCATTGTTATCTCTGTATTTATCATTAAAGCTTCAATTGAGCTGCTACAAGGCTCTATTAAAGAGATTATTGGCATGCGTCCTGATGCAGCTCTTTCAACACTTATCTATGACATCGTAAAAGATGATCCAGATGCAGAAGGCGTCTACGACCTTATTATCCACAGCTATGGTCCTGATAAATTTGTTGGCTCGTTCCATACTGAGGTTCTTGATACCACTTCAGCTATTGAGATTGATACGATGACTCGTCGCCTGAGTACAGAAATTTACAAGCAGACATCAGGCAAAATAATCATTGCTGCCATTGGTATTTATGCGAGAAACACTACCGATAATCGCATTGTAAAAATGCGTACTAAAGTAACTGAAATGGCTTTAGCTCATGAAGGTGTTCTTCAAGTTCATGGGTTTATTGCTGACATTGAAAACCAATTTATGGCCTTTGATACCGTTATTGAGTTTGGGTATGACGGCAAGCAAATTGTTCACGATATTATTCACGAAGTTGAAGCAGCCTACCCTGACATGAACGTCTCGGTTCTTTTGGACCACGATACAAGCGATCTTTCTGAACATGAAGAAGACAGAGACTTGCACTAAAAGCAAGTAAATACATCCTAAAAAAGGGGCGAGCCGCTGACACCCAGAGTCAGCGGCTCGTGTTCTACGCTCGCAAGAAAGGGAGAGGGTCTTTCTCCGAGCTACGGGAACCTGAATAAAGCAAGCAAGTAAATTGCTTAAAAACATAGTAAGTTAACCGAGGGAAACTTACAAGAATCTTTTTAGTTTTTTTATCTAATTTCGTAAACTCTACAAAAAGTTAGACTAAGTTTACATGTCTATGGATTTTTATCTTACATCAAGAAAGTCCGAGATAAACATAAACAAAATCCCCCGCACCGAATTGGTGCGGGGGATCAGGTCAGCGTACTCAGCTAGTAGTAGCTTATGCTTTTGCAACCTCGGTAAGGCTGGTGAGGATCTTGTCGTTCTTCTTATCCCACTTTGGAGCAGGACGGAAGAGCTGGAAGAGAATTGCTGCCAGGAAGATAAAAGCAACAACAGTCCACACGCCAAAGGAGCCAAGAACGAAGAACTCCCAGAACTGGTTGATGATAAGACCAACAATCCATGCAAATACGCACTGATAGCCAATAGCAAACCAGAACCACTTAGAGTCATTCATCTGACGACGGATGGAACCAACCGCAGCGAAGCAAGGTGCGTTGAGCATGTTGAAGGCAACAAATGCGCACATTGCACCAACATGGAGAATACCACCAGCATCGGTGAACATACCAGCAAAACCGGACCACATGGTAACAGACTTCTCGCTTGCATCACCAAGACCGTAGAGAACACCAAAGGTAGAGACAAGGTTCTCTTTTGCAATCAGAGCGGAGATGGAAGCTGCAGTTGCCTGCCAGTTTGCAAATCCAAGAGGAGCAAAGATAACGCCGATGAAACCACCAACAGCTGCAAGCAGAGAGAAGTCCATGACATTCTCAGGAGCACCCTCAATGCCTGGAAGGTAACCAAAGACGCCGTTTGCACCATCCCAGGTTGCCCAACCAAAGTTGGAAAGAACCCAGATACCAATAGCTGCTGCGAAGATGATGGTACCAGCCTTGAGGATGTATGCAGAGATACGCTCCCAAACATGCATTGCCCAAGACCTGATAGAAGGCATGTGGTAATCAGGAAGCTCCATAACAAATGGTGCAGGCTCGCCCTCAAATGCCTTAGTCTTCTTCAGCATGATTGCAGAAATAACAATCGCAGCTACACCCATGAAATAAAAGGCTGGAGCAACCCACCAAGCGGTAGTTCCTCCAATAAGAACACCCATAATCAACGCAATAATAGGCTGTTTTGCCGAACATGGAATCATAGTGGTAAGCATAATCGTCATGCGACGATCTTTCTCATTTTCAATAGTACGAGTAGAAAGAACGCCAGGAACACCACATCCGGAAGAAATTAGAAGTGGAATAAAGGACTTACCGGAAAGGCCAAAGCGACGGAAAACACGGTCCATAACAAAGGCAACACGGCTCATGTAGCCGCAGTCTTCGAGGAAGGACAGCATGACAAACAGAACAAACATCTGAGGAATGAAGCCAAGAACAGAACCAAAGCCACCGATGATACCGTCAACAACAAGGCTAGTAACAACTGGGCTTGCTCCAGCGCCCTCAAGAGCACCACGAGCAAGATCGGGGATACCTGGAACATACATGCCGTATTCAGAAGCCTCTGGCTCTGTAGCAGCGCCTTCAACAGCGGTCTTGAAGCCCGCAGCAGTTACACCGCCCAGAGTCTGAAGTTCCTGACCCTCAGCAAGAATT
>CALBBS010000121.1 GCA_937926845.1 uncultured Atopobium sp.
GCGGAGACCCCGTCATGCCAAGCAGCTTCCCTTCTGTAGGACATGCGGGTCTGCGGGCACGTCTAGCAGACAGGTTTTCTCGCAAACCTGAGGCTCCCCCATAAAGAAAAAGACCGGTGAAGCACCGGTCCTAAAGAAAGCTGTTTTGTTGCAACACATTAGTTAACGCTGTGATGGAGCGCTGGGTTCTTAGCTAGGCACTCGTTGCAAATGCCCGTAAAGCACAGAGCGTAAGAGTCAATCTCGCCGCAAGAATCCTTGGTGAGATTGGTAAGGTCCCTCAGAACTGGTCCATCAACATCAAAGACACGGCCACACTCATGACACTGGAAGTGTGCATGCTCGGTTGTGGTTGGATCAAAACGAGAGATATTATCGCCGGTATTAACAACCTGGAGCTCGCCTGCGTCAACAAGCTGCATAAGGTTACGGTAAACAGTTCCAAGAGAGATGTTTGGTAACTCCTCTCTTACTGCTGCATACACACTATCTGCTGTTGGATGGTCATGGCGACCTTCCATGTAAGTACGAATTGCCTCACGTTGCTTGCTGTAACGCACGATAACCTCATTAATTAGTAAGTGTTACTGATTACTAAATACGTTAACACTAATTGTCTATATGTTGCAACAAAAGCTCACATTTATGCATTACCAATTGTCACTATATACGCAATCTACCTCTGATTTTTCAGTTTGGAGGCACGCATGTTTATCACAAAATCCTCAAAACCTAAGAAGGAAACAGCAGCACGAAGACAAACCCCTTCTTCTGTCTTTCACTTCTGGTTTATTCCTCTGTTAATTGGAGCCCTTCTCCTCAGCCATTTTTTCCTAAAGCCTGCTCATAGGCTTGCTTTTGCACAAGAGCCCTCATTTACCGTTGCACAAAGAGAAGATTTTCCTGGTGGACAGCAAATTCCCATGTGGACCGCTAGCGACGGTACCTATCTCTACTGTGGAGACGAATTTAACCACTATGGTGCATGGCCAGGAGCAACAGGAAGTGTGGTTGACCCGCAGTCTTATACAAAGCTCACCTCAGCCAACGGCACTCGCGGTGGAACGTATACAAATGAACAGCTTCGAGCTATTGATTACATCATTTATCACGGAGCTACCGCATCCCAAGAAAAGGACGTGTATGGATATACGGGATGGAAAGCGCGAGCCATCACGCAGTTTACACTGTGGGCTGTTATGCGTGGTGAAGCCCATGCACTTGCGGTAAGTATTCCTCAGGCTGAGCTTCATCAACCAATTGAGAAGTTCTATTCCGATGCTATGAACTACGCCCAAAATAATGGCAGCGGTCCAGAAAACGGAGTTGCCAAGCTCTTTGTACCCACAGGAGACAAACAGGTTCTGTTTTTCTTTGGACAGCAATCTGGCTCACTCAAAATTACTAAAAGTTCTTTATTACCTAACGTCACCTCCAATAACGAACACTACACCCTAGAAGGCGCTATCTACGGAGTATATTCCGACGAGAGTTGTACCAATCTTCTTGGCAGTCTCACCCTTGATAAATCTGGGTCTGCAACACTCACTGATCTTCCTGTTGGAACGGTGTACGTAAAAGAAACCACTGCACCAAAGGGCTTCCTTCTTGACCAATCGGTTCATGCTGTAGAAATAACAAACCAGGAAGAGAACACTCTCACGGTTACCGATACTCCTATTGGAGAGTTTGATCTGCGCATTTCAAAACAAGACTTTGACCACAGCACGAGCCTCGACGAAGACGCTCGTTCTGAGCAGCAAAGCGCTTCTCCCCAAGGAAACGCAACGCTTCAAGGTGCGCTTTTTAAAGTGACCTATAGTGGCTCTGCTGAAACAACACTAAGAACATGGGTTTTCTCGACAGATGCTCAAGGTTTTGTTTCTTTTGATGCAGACCATAAGGTTTCTGGGGATGACCTCTTTACTCTTGGCGAGAAACCATGGCTACCTTTGGGGTATTACCAAATCGAAGAAATTCAAGCTCCAGAGGGTTATAAACTCCCAGGACTTTCTCTTCAAACCTGGAAGCTATCAAACCAAAACGGCAATCTTATCTGGACAAATCTTTCTAGCGGAAAAGAGAATTCCTCGTCTGAGCACTCCTTTACCTTCAAAGACGAGGTAATAAGAGGAAATCTGAAAGTTAAGAAAATCGGACATACTTCTCTAAGTTCATCTGATGGTTATTCTGAAGTAGATGAAATGCCAAGTCTGAAGGGCGCCAAAATTGAGTTAACTAATAGCTCTACTCAACCCATCTTCTATCAAGGAAAATGGGTTGCTCCTCACGAAGTTGTCACCACAGTAGATACAAACGAGCTTGGAGAGGCGACCGTTGAAGGTCTTCCCTTTGGCTCCTATTCGCTCAAAGAAGTGGTGGCACCAGCAGGATACTCTCTTAACAAAGAATGGAACCCAACGGTTGCCCTTACTTCTGAAGAGACTGCAGAAGCACCTGAACTCATTGATGAAAGAATTTCTTTACAAACAATGCTTGTAGATGCTGCGGGATCAAAAAATCCTGAATATACCGAGGTGCTCAATCTTGTTGATCACATCAAATATGAAGGGCTTACTCCAGGGGAAGAGTATGAAATTACTGGAGAACTCTATGAAACAAAGCAGCTCCAAGAAGGTACGGCAGAGCCTGTTGCTCGCGGAACTGTCCACTTCAAAGCCCCCACCTCATCAGGAGAAGCTGCAGTTCCTTTTTCTGTAAGGACTGCCTCGCTGGAGGGCAAAGAAGTTACCGCCTATGAAACAATCTCAAAAAGTGGTGAAGAGGTTGCCTCGCACACCGACAGTCACTCTAAAGCTCAGACTATTCGCGTAGCTCCTAAGCCCCATCTTCCGGGCACGGCAGACAATGCATATGCAATTCCTCTTTTGCTTGCTATGGCAGGATCAGTATTTATTGGATGCACTCATGTATTTGCAGCAAAAATAAGACGTCCTCTTTAGTTGTGTGATCTTGTCTTGCTGCTCAAACAAAGAAAGGGCAGAACTCTCTGCCCTTTCATAAAAATTTGTACTAGTTTCTTGTTCGTTTATGAGCGTCTAATAAGCTCAGTAACAAGAGCTGCAGCGTCAGCACACTGACCAGCATTAACGTTCTCGCGAACATCAGCAGCGGTGCGGCTAAGCGCAGGAAGTCCATCCTCATTCAAGCCCATCAAGGTAACAGAACGAACTGAATTCTGCATTGCAGGAGTTGCATCAGTGGTGCCCCAGTCAAATGCGCTCTGCTCAACATCAATATGAAGATCAGCTGCAATAGTAGAAAGGAGTCGAGTCATTCTGCGATCAGCGCGGCGAACGTTGCCAATTCCCTCATTCTTAAGAATGGAGAGCGAACCAGCACCAACGCAATCAAGGTTAATGAGGAAAGCACCGCGAATATCAGTTCTGTGCTTTGCAAGGAACTCCCTCATGCCTGCGTGGTCAAAATCAGACGCTCCAAGTGCAACAAACCAAATATCGTGTGCAATGAGCTCGTCATCAGAAAGTGAAAGAACAGCATTACGAAGATCATCCTCAGAGATGACAGATGCATCCTCAGAGTCAGCATCTTCACGATTCTCTGCAGATGGAGCTGCTCCGCCCTTCCAATCATCTGATGGTCCGTCGTTACGACCAAAGAGTCTAAAGGAACGGCGCTTTGCCTCAGGAGTCTTTGCATCCTGTGCCTCTGTGAGACCCTCATCAGCCGAAATGGTATCAAATGGGCTCTCTGCGTCTTCTGCCTCTGGAGAAGGTGCAGATGTTGGAGCTGGAACATAGTGAGGAGCTGGCTCAGAAGATGGAGCTAGTGGATCAACGGCGTCGCCAGAAGGATCAGGAAGATCAAAGAGGGATGCACGGCGAGCAAAATCATTCTTAGCGTGCAGCTCATGTGCAGTTTCAGGCTGAACTTGCGTTGCATTTGCGTCTGCAGACTCGTGAACCTGCTTCATAGTTGCATTGAGCTCATCGTCAACAGAATCATACACAACGGTGTTGTCAGCAGAAGCATCCTCAGTCTGCTCTTCTTCTGTTGTTGCATTTACAGCCTCTGCAACATCCTCGAGAGATGCAGTCTGGCTTGCGCCAGTAGTGTCATAAGCAACGTAGCTTACTTCGCAATCCTCAGGAAGAATGCCCAGTGAATTAAGAACTTCCTCGCCGTGGCGGACGCCTTCCACTTCATCAGGCTCTGGGATAAGTGCAGCTGCATCTCCTGCAAAATGATGAACAACCTCGGGTCGATGACCAGTAGGACGGACATTCTCGAGAATACCAAGAAGTGCTGCAACTGAAGACTTGTTGTTGTTTGCACCAATAGTGCAAGGTGCAAAACGCTCTGCAATGGTTGCGACAGAAAGAGCAACAAGTGGAAGAGCTGCAAGAATACCAACAATCCAGAAAAGGACACGAACTGGATCAGGAAGGAAACGAAGAATCTGAACAAACGTAGCAACAAACACGGCAACTACACACCAACGCGCATACCTCTGTACAAGTGGTACGTATTTTGCTACAGGAGACTCAACAAGGAAGTTTGTATGTGGAGAGTCATAGTGAGCAACAATTACGATTGGACGATTGCCTTTTGCGACAAGCTCACCAGTGGCTTCGTGTTTAGCAACAACATTCTGGCTTCTAATAGAAGATCCAAATGAGCCAAGAATGTCATTACCAAAATACTTGAGACACGTAAGTGCGCCAAAACCAGCGACAAGCAGAACGCCAAAAGCAATGAGTGCTGCATTACCAGTGCCTGCAAAAATAACGCCAATGAAGAGGAGGATTAGATAGATTGAGTAGCCAAGACTCTTAATAGACTTAGCGTCAAATTCTTCAATAGTTGCCTCAAGCCCGTGAAGTTTCATTTCTTCAGCAATGGTTTGAGCAGCCTGAAGCTCCTCTTGGCTACCGGCAGGAGCAATATCAATCTGCTCGTCTAGATAGTCAACATAGTCATGTGTGATGGCCATACTACGTCCTTCGTTGGCATGTCTTCTGACAGGTTTCATATATACGTCATTAGTATACGTCTTATATCGAAATATAGCGGTTAAAGTGTATTTTTACGTCCAAATTTAGAAATTCTGCACTAAATATCAAAAACTTTCGTATATGTTTAGAGAGATTTGCGTTCAACTAGCAAAAAGCGGGAGGTGGATATGGCTCCAAACGATCAAACTCTAGGTAATAATGAACTGGGTGCCTGGAGGATTTTCTCGCTATTTATGCTGCTACTTCAAAAGGGACCGCTACCCTCGGCAGAAATATATACGGCAATTTACTCAGATTTATCTACCGATTCTGCTTTAAGAACTTTTTCAAGAGATCGCACTGTTTTGAAACAGCTTGGATTTGCAATTACAGAGGTAAAAACGGGAAAAGAAAAGTCATTCTATCTTACGGACTCAAATTTCTTTGATTCCTCGTACAACTTAAGCCCTGAAGATGCCAATCAGCTGCTTGTAATCTGCAGTGCAATTCTCACTGATACAACTTTTGTGTACCAAGAGAAATTGAGAAACGCGCTCTCTAAAATTGTGGGTAACTTTTATTCCTCGGACTCAGGCAAACCAGACAGCCAAAAACTCAATGCTTCTTCCCAAAGCAAAGTCTTTCCTGTTCTATACGAATCTCTCAGCTCTAAACAACTGGTAAACATCACCTACACAAATTCACAGGACTTGGTTAAACAAAAAGATTTGGGCGTACTGGATTTCTTTGTTTCACAGGGACTTCTATACTTTGTGGCCCAAGATTTTTCATCCAGTACTGAGACCGCTTCCATCAAAACTTTTCGCGTTGACCGTGTTTTAGATGCCGCGATTCTTAAAAATGAGTTCTTCTCCATACCAGAAGAATTTGATCCAAAAGACTATAACCTTCTTGATTTCCAGCTTGGATTGCAGACTGGCGTTCTTACTGCATTTATCCCCAAAAACATACTCGCTGCTTTTGAGCATTTCTCTCAGGGGCAAGGGGATGTTGAGCTCCTCTCTAATGGCGCTTTGTGGACCGTTGCTTACGCTCATGAAGACACCGCTTTGTCTTGGATTCTTGCTCATGGATTAATTCCAAGGTCTCCGGAGTCTCTTCTCACAAAGTGGAAAGAGTCTTTAAGCGAGGTTGCCAATGGCTATTAAAAACACCTCTTTTGGAAGAAAAAACATATCGTCAGCTGTCTATAAGCTCATACTGCTTGCTTCTGCATTAAGGAAGTCTTTTGACGCAGTTGAGCTAAGCGCGGTTCAGTCGCGATTTGGCATCTCCTCTGAAGAGGCTGCTATTCTGATGGAGCTTTTGCAACTCACGAACGAGAATAGCTATCTTCCCCTCCCTCTTACGGGAGACCAAGATACTCTGACACTTGTTGGAGAGTCTCCCTTTACTGCTCGCGGCCTTGTCTTAACGGATGAAGAAACCTTGGCACTCAAAGAGGCTTTTACCGCTCTCGCTTTGCCCCAAGAAAGTGTATTTTGGAGCCTCTTGAAACCTCCATATACAAGAAGCTCTTCACCGGACGGGTCTTCATACCCTCTTGTCTCCAAAAGTCACTCTAAAGAAGTAAACGCGTTCCTCACCTGCTCAAATGCAATTGCAGAATCACAAGTTATTTCATTTGACTATCGCTCTGAGGAGTCTGTCACAGAAGCTCGGGGTCATAGAGATGCTGCAATTAGCCAGAGAGAGGTTTTTCCCTATAAGCTGTCATACGGAGAAAATGGGTGGCTTATCGAGGGGGTTGATTTAAACCTAGAGCAGCAAAGGGTCTTTAGGGTCAATCGAATGAGCTGCATTGAAATGCAATCCGCTTCATTTGAGCACAGAAAGCTTGCAGAACTTGTGCAAGATTCTGCTGTGCAAGAAAAGTCTCAGCTGGTAGAACTCATCTTCTTTGATAAAAACGCCCTTACGCACTATTCGTGGCCGGGACTTAAAACGGTTGGAAGCCAGCGCAATGCTGCAGAAATTAAAGCAACTATCCCCTACTACGGCGGAACGTGGCTGCTACAGCGATTGCTTGCCCTTAAGGGAAAAGTAACAACCAAAGACAAAGACGTGATGCACGCAATGCGCACTTACGCTGCATCTTTGCTTGCCGCAGAAGAGCATCTCTAAGCCAATCAGGTGATTGCATCCCTGCTACGCGTCGTGTTCTTCTCGCCACTTGGCAATTTGCTCAGAGATGTCCTTTGTGCTAACGCGCTGATGGTTCTTGTTGGGTAGTGACTTCAAGAACGAGCTGCCATATCGCTTGGACACCAGTCTGGAATCGGCAAGTACCAAAACGCCCTTGTCATCAGCGCTTCTAATAAGGCGACCAGCGGCCTGCTTTGTTGCAATTACCGCCTCTGGCAGAGAATAACGCCACCACGCACGATCTTCTCGCGCTTCACGCTCTTTGACCAGCGGTTCATTAGGGCTTGCAAACGGAAGCTTAGGAATTACTACGCACCTAAGCGTGTCTCCCGCAGCATCAAAGCCTTCCCAGAACGATTTAAGAGCAAACAGCGAGAGGTTCTTTTCGGCTAGGAACTTTTCACGAACACGTCGAGCAGAAGAAGAGCGCTCCTGGCAGGCAAGATTAAGGCCCTGCTCACTCAAGCGTGGCTCCAACGCTTCATAGAGGCGCTCCATATCGCGTCTGTTGGTAAAGAGCGTCAGCACTGAGCCGCCCATCTGAACATGAACGTCGTATAGCAGCTTTTCCAGAGCGTCTAGGTAACCTGGATCAGTTGGTGCAGGCATGTCTTCAGCCACAAAGACAGCCATATGATTTTCGTAGTCAAAGCTTGACTCTAAGTGCAGACTCTTGTGTTCAAAGGCGCCTCTATCCAGGCCAACAGCGTGCTCAAAATGCGAGAAGTCATCTCCAACGGCAATGGTCGCCGAAGTAAACACAACGGAATGCGTCTCAGGAAGCCACTTCTCTGCCAGTTCTGCACCAATATCAAGCTTCTCGGCCACAAGAGCCTCAGAGCCAATATCACGCTTCAGTCGAGTCAACTTTGCTGAATAGACGTAACTCTTGTCCGTTCCCTCGCAGATGAGCTTCAGAGACTCTAGAAGGGTGCTCAAGAACACCCCCGCCTCACTCAAGTTGCTTGCAAGGTTTGGAGCTGATGCAATAAGCGCCTCGGTGGTTTTTCCTATACGAAGCGCCGCTTCTTCAAGAGCAGAAAGAGCAACAGAAGCGGTCTCCAAGACCTCTTTCCATTCCTCTGTCTCTCTTACCTCATCGTTAATCCAAAGCTGAAGGGAGTTATAGCCGCCGTCGCTTTTGGCCAACGGAGCCAGCTCATGGACGGTGGCCATAAGATTGCCCATTGCTGCCATGGCTCGCTGAACTGCG
>CALBBS010000122.1 GCA_937926845.1 uncultured Atopobium sp.
ATCGCGTTCGCACTTGTACGTGCCACTGACCTGCGGTGTTGCCGTTACCGCGAGGCTCGCCACTGACCTGAAGCGTTACAGGTTAAAGTCGCCACCAAAGATGTCAGAGACAGGATGGTCGGTGTAGACAGCGTAGATTGCCTCGGCAAGCTCATTTGCAATGGAGATTGTCTTGATCTTGGAGCCTTCCTGGTTTGCTGCAGCGCAAGGAATTGCGTCAGTAACAATGCACTCCTCAATTGGAGCACTATTGAGGCGCTCGATTGCAGGACCAGAGAAGATGCCGTGGGTAGCACAGACGTAGATATCGCCCGCACCCATTTCCTTCAGCTTAACAACGGAAGCGCAGAGGGTGCCTGCGGTATCAATCATGTCGTCGTTAACAATGCAGGTCTTACCCTTGATGTCACCGATGATGCCCATAACAGCGCTCTCGTTATGGCGAGGACGGCTCTTGTGTGCAATAGCAAGACCACAGTCAAGGTAGTCGGAAAGCATCTTAGCTGCCTTTGCGCGACCCATATCAGGTGAGATAACAACGGTATTCTCCCAGTCAAATGGCTTGCTCTTAAAGTAATCGCCCAGAAGATAGAGAGCGGTTAGGTGAGAAACAGGAATGTCAAAGAAGCCCTGGATCTGGCCCTGGTGCAGGTCAAGCGTGATGACGCGGTCAACACCAGCATTTTCAAGCAGGTTTGCCATCAGACGAGCGGTAATAGGCTCGCGAGCAGCAGCTTTGCGGTCCTGACGAGCGTATGCGTAGTGAGGGATAACCACGGTAAAGCTGTTAGCGGATGCGCGCTTTGCAGCGTCAGCAACAATCAGCGTCTCCATAACCAGGTCGTTGACGTTGACACCTGCCAAAGACTGAATGAAGAAGACCTCGTCGCCGCGGACAGACTCATCAAAGCGGGCGTAGATTTCTCCGTTAGCAAACTTCTCAAGGAGAAGACCTTGTAGCTCTAGGTGAAGAATGTCTGCAACTTTACGAGCCAGTTCAGGGTTTCCTGTACCGGTATAGAGCTTGATGTTTCTAGCAACTAATAGCGGATCACTCAGGTTCTCGAACATCTAGTCCTCTTTCTCAAGCTTGTGACGCCTCTGGGCGGCGTATCCCTCGACAATTTTCTGTTCAGAGCGTTCAAGTGCAAGCGCATCTGCTGGTACATCCTTTGTGATGCACGAACTTGCCCCCACAAGTGCGCCATCACCAATTGAGACAGGTGCCACCATCATGGTATCGGATCCAACAAAGACGTTGTTGCCAATGTGTGTCTTGAACTTGTGGTAGCCGTCGTAATTGCACGTAATTGAACCTGCGCCAATGTTGACGCCGGAGCCCATGGTAGTGTCACCAATGTAGGAGAGGTGAGGTACCTTAGAGCCTTCACCGATAGTTGAATTTTTGATCTCAACGTGGGTGCCTGCCTTGGCGTGAGGCATAAGGTGTGTGCCTGGGCGCAGGTAAGCGCGAGGACCGCAGGTAGCAAAGTCGTCTACCTGTGCGTTAAGAGCTACAGTCTCATCAACAACAGCGTCGTTGCCAACAATTGTATCGGTCAGACGAGTGTTTGG
>CALBBS010000123.1 GCA_937926845.1 uncultured Atopobium sp.
CCCTGAGCACTTGCAACTCGACGGATCGTCTCGCGATATGGGATGCGAAGCGCAACCTTATGTGCGGAAACGCCGGCTCGCTGCTCAAGACGCTCGAGAAGAACGGCTACTTGTGCCTCGCCAATTGCAGAAACAATAGTCTGTCCGGTATCCTCGTCGCGCTCAACCTTAAGGGTTGGATCGGAGTCAGCCGCTTTCTCTAGGAATGCAAAGAGCTTGCCCTCAGTACCACGCTCATCAGGCTCAATAGCTGTGCGATACAAGGAGTTGGGGAACCTGAATGCAGCAGCCTCAACCTTACCGGTAACGGAAAGCGTGTCACCTGTCATGGCCTCAAGCTTTGGAACTACCACGATATCGCCAGCTGCGGCGGTGCTGACGTCTGCCGTCTCTTTGCCGCACATACGATACAGGTGAGAAAGGCGCTCGGGCTTGCGTGTGCGAGCGTTAATAAGCTCAGCACCTGCAGAAACGGTACCTGCAAGTACCTTTATAAACGTAAGCTTGCCGTTCTGTGGATCCTGCAGCGACTTGAAGGCAAATGCAACAGGACGCTCATCATCAGGTGAAATATCAAGCTGCTCGCCATTGACCAGCGGAATGCGCCCAAAATCTGACATAGTTGGGAACCAGCCGTCAACAGCATCAAGCAGAGAGATAACGCCCTCTTCACGGACGCAAGAACCGGAGAAGACAGGAACAAAAATGCGCTCCATAAGAGCCTTGCCCAGCAGGCCTTCAAGCTCTTCCTGCGTAATCTCTCCGCCCTCAAGGTAGCGCATCATCAGCTCATCGTCTGCCTCAACAACTAGCTCGGTCAGGGCAGCGCGAGCAGCCTCTGCCTCTGCCTGGAACTCGGCAGGAATATCGGTGACCTCAGGCTTGCCATCTACCAGCTTGCGCGCCTTCTGATGGACAACATCAATGATGCCAGAAAATGCTTCGCCGGAACCCATTGGAATGGTTACTGCTCCAAGCGAGGAGCCAAAACGGTCCTGGAGCATGGCCATTGCAGTCTCGTAGTCTGCATCAGGACGGTCCAGGCGATTAATGAACAGCGCACGAGACAGAGAAAGATCCTCAGCAGCAAACCAAAGCCTGGTGGTAATAGTGCCAGGTCCACTAGCTGCATCGACGACAAACAGCGCAGTCTCAACGGCGCTCATTGCCGCATAGGCGTCGCCTACAAAGTCAGGATAGCACGGTGCGTCAAGCACGTTAATGCGTGTATTTTCCCAGGTAATTGGTGCGATAGTAGTAGAGATAGAGAATCCGCGCTCTGACTCTTGTGAATCGTAATCAAGCGTGGGCTTTGTACCTGCGTGGCCGCCTAAACGAGTGGTTGCACCCGTCAGATGCAGCATTGCCTCGGCAAGCATGGTTTTGCCCACGCCACCTTGGCCCACCAGGACCACATTCTTTACCTTAGATACATTCTTTTCGGCCATGATGCCTCCTCTGACTGCGGCAAGCAGCCGAGAAGGTCAGCCGATAGGTCACGCCCGAGTCTAGCGCGATATGCTTCGGCCCTTCCTGCTACTTACCGAACAAGAAAACCTCTAGCCCCCCTACCGTACCGCAAAGCACAAAAAGAGACACCCACCATTCGCTAAACGACATGTGGTGGGTGCCTCGAAGTTTCTTCTCGCCAGAATAATTTGTGTTATTATCGCAGGTAAATGCCATAAAATTTCACAGCACTACCCTTGCGCATCACAAAAGTTAAATTCTAACTCCTCGGTGAACGGTGTTGTTAAAGATCAGGTAGCCGATAATTGCGTTCACTAGTGACAGTGTGACAAAGATAATGTTTGGAAGCGTCTCGTTAATCACACCTGTTGACGAGCTAAATGACTCGATAACCGGCGCAATCATCATCATGAACGTTGCGCCAATGACAAACATAGAGCCCAGCGTACCCACAAGAGAAGACACGGTGACCGAAAGGCTTCTCTTGGTGATATCAACAACAGAGGTCCAGTCAAAGTTTGGTCGGCGAACATCAATGGCCAGACCAACGTTAGACACCAGGAACACAATGCAGAGTGGCAAGATAACGTTTCTCAGCGCTGTTTCAATGGTAATGTGACCAGGAATCAAGAAGAAAATCTGGGTCAACACGCTGAAGATGAGCACGTAAAGCATGTTAACGGCAATCTTTGCGCCAAAAATCTGCTTGGGGGATACAGGCATGGTTGCCATCAGCCAGTTTGAGCGGCCTTCCAGCGAATATGAAATAGCAGCGGAGTTAGCTGCGCAGAACATTGAGGTGCCAAACCAGGTGGTTACCATACCAAAGATGGTTCTTGCCAGAGGCAGATAACGTGGAACCTCGGACGCAGGCACAAAATTTTCCACGATAGACGACGTATTAAAGAACATAGAAATAAAGGCGAGAGTAACCATCAGCAAGCAGCCAAAAAGCATGTTTATAAAGACTGCTGGATAACCCGTGATGGTTTGAATCTCTTTTCTAATCAGAGCAACAAATGGCGTTGCAGACTTAGTGGAAATCTGTTTGGTGGTGAACTTCTTCTGGACCTTAACCTCGCTTACCAGCGCATTGATTCGGTCATTAAAGCGAGAAATAATTGCCACAATTGTTGCTGGAGATCCAACAGAAACCAGGACAAACAGCAAGAAACTGACAAGGGAGCCGGAGTTAAAGAAATCCGCAATCCACAGTGATGGAAGATAGACCACTCCAATAGAGCTTGCCAAGCTAAATACCGTGTTGTAGATGTTGCCGGACACGCCTGGAGCAAGCTTATCTGCATTGAAAGACAACGTAAAGATAGAGTACAGGTAGACAACCATAAACAGAAGGCCAAAAACGCCGCCGATGACCACTCCTAAAGACTTGAAGTGCAGCTTTGCAGCAAGTGCAGAAACACCAAAAGCCAAAAGGATAGAAACAGAAACCGCAAGATTAGGTCCAAGGATTAGTGCAAACAGAGCGCCAATCAAACGTGGAAGTGTGACTGCTTCAAAGCTAAAGTAGGCCAAAAAGATTGGCAACATAATGGTGAGAGACCAAATGCCCTCAGCAGCATACAGGGCTGCTACACGAGAATAGATAATGGTGCTCTTTTTAATAGGAAGCGACATAATAAAGTCGTAATCCTTGTATGCAAACAGTACGCCATTAGCTTTTACAAATGTCAAAATAACACCAGGTAGAGCGCCAGCAAGAATTCCTGCAAGAGGAAGCAGTCTTGTAAAGCCGGCAAACGCAATAGTTGTAGCAATGCCATAAATGTAAACCATCATAAAAAGCGCGCCGACAACTGCAAAAATGCCGCCGACAATAGGCAGGGCATTTGCACCAACCTTTTTCTCAAAATTCTTTCGAGCACCCACAACCTGCGTGGTCCAAATCATGGTGATCTGAACCTTAAGCAGCATCCAGAAAACCTTAAGATCAGAAGGCAATTTGAGCTCAGAGCGATCAAGAACAGGGACCTGGCCAGCACTTACTTGCGCTGGGATAAAAACATCTCCCGAAAGTGGCAGATTCTGCTC
>CALBBS010000124.1 GCA_937926845.1 uncultured Atopobium sp.
AGCAAATCCAACGCCTGGGGTTGGCTTTCCGCCTTCAAGCTCAACAAGACCGTCATAACGGCCACCGCCGCCGATAGCGCCAACGCCAGCGTTTGGAATCTCTACCTCAAAAACAGTACGTGTGTAGTAATCCAAACCACGAACAAGCGTTGGATCCTCAACATACGAAATACCCGCAGCGTCCAAATAGGCCTTGACCTGCTCATAGTGAGCGCGACAATCATCACACAGGTTGTCAGAAATCAGTGGAGCGTCCTTCATGACCGCATGACAACTCTCGTTTTTGCAGTCAAACGCACGCAGTGGATTAATCTCTGCGCGCTCAAGACAGTCCTCACACATCTCATCCTTGTGATCAAGAATGAACTGCTTGACCTTCTCGCGATATGCTGGACGGCACTCCGCATCACCCATGGAGTTAATCATGAGCTTCATATCAGCTGGCGAGAAACCCATCTGCTCGTAAAACTTTATCAACATGATGATGGACTCTGCATCGGCAGCTGGATCAGAGGCTCCAAGCCACTCGACGCCGACCTGGTGAAACTGGCGCAGACGGCCTTTCTGAGGACGCTCTCCCCTGAACATTGACTCGGCGTACCAAAGTTTTGCAGGAGTTCCTCCCTGTGGCACAAAGTTGTGCTCAACAGCAGCACGGACCACACCGGCAGTTCCCTCAGGACGCATAGCCATGCGCTGACGAGGCTTAAGACCGGACTCATTGCCGGCAGTCAGCAAATCATCAAGTAGTGCGCCTGAAAAGACGCGGAACATCTCTTTGCGTACCACATCGGTTGACTCACCAATGCCGTGAACAAACGTATCTACCTGCTCAAGTGCAGGAGTCTCAATGCGGTCAAAGCCGTAAGTACCAAACAGATGGCGAGCAACATCTTGCATATGCTCCCAAGAGCGCATATAGCCGCCGTAAAGATCTTCGGTACCTTGAATTCTCTGACCCATGAATCCTCCTTGAAACAACATAGACGTTTCTAGTTTACCCGTGAGAGGCTACTCTGGCGCAGAAAAGCTTTTATAACTTTTGAAACCTATGAAAAAATCCGATTATTTTCTAGAAAACGTGAAAAAGTGCTTATGTAAGGGTTGCTTTTTAATTCCTACCATTTAGTATGAATTAGCGGATTTTGGGGTATGACAAAAACGTCAGTGACAGTGGTGTTTGTCTTTGTCACAAAACCGCACTAGCAAAAAAGTTCTGCTCGCCCTAGAGCTGCCCAAACTTGCTAGTCACAAACAATCACGTGCTTGCACGTAGAGATATTTGGAGAGAGATTTATGGCAACTGAGCTACTCCGTGTAAACGGAATTTCCGCAGGTACCGAGGAGAAATCCATCCTGCATTCAATTGATCTGAGCATTGGTGATGGCCAGGCTCACGTTCTGATGGGACCTAACGGCGCAGGTAAATCAACACTTGGCCGCGTTATTATGGGTGATCCTACCTATAAGATTACCGAAGGTTCTCTTATCTTTAATGGCGAGGACGTAACCGAGCTTGCTGCAGACAAGCGCTCCCTTGCAGGCATCTTCCTCTCCTACCAGGCACCTGTTGAGGTTCCTGGCGTTCCTCTTTATTCATTCTTGCGCACCATTACACAGATGCGCCCTGAGCTTAAGATGACCGCTCGTCAGTTCCGTCAGCGTGTCGGCCAGATTTCTGATCAGCTTGAGCTTGATCAGGGCTTCTTGATGCGTGAGCTTAACGTTGGCTTCTCTGGTGGCGAGAAGAAAAAGGTTGAGATGCTCCAGCTTCTGTTGCTTCAGCCTAAACTTGCCATTCTCGACGAGACTGACTCAGGTTTGGACGTTGACGCACTTTCCGTTGTTTCAAAGGGTATTCAGGCCTATCGCGAGACCTGCGACGGTTCACTGCTCATCATTACTCACAACACTCGCATTCTTGAGCGTCTTGAGATTGACCGTACTCACGTTATGGTTAAGGGTCACCTGGTAGCAGATGGTTCTGCAGACCTCATCAATCAGATTGACCACGAGGGCTTTGAGCGTTTTGAGAGCCAGAGTGATGAGGGCGGTGCTAACTAGTGAGCGAGAAAAAGCGATCTGAGGTCGCTGACGTAGACCGCTCGCTCTACGACTTCACCAAGTCCGAAGAGGGTTACGAGCGCTACGATGATGGCCTTACGCCAGAAATTGTGCGTGCTATTTCCGAGAAAAAAGAAGAGCCCGAATGGATGCTCCAGATGAGGTTGTCGGCCTTGGAAACCTATCACCAGCGCCAGATGGCCACCAACTGGGGACCTTCTATTGCAGGTTTGGATTTGAACCATATTTCCACGTATGTCTCGCCAAAGACTCAGCAGGCAAATAGCTGGGACGACGTACCTGAGGATATTAGGGATACCTTTGATCGTCTGGGCATTCCTCAGGCAGAGGCAGAAAGCCTTGCCGGCGTTGGCGCTCAGTACGATTCTGAGATTGTCTATCACAACATGCGCGAGGAAGTTGCTGAGCAGGGTGTTATTTACACCACCATTGAGGATGCTCTGCATGATCCGCAGTGGGAGCCTGTTGTTAAAGAGTACTTTGGCAAGCTGATTCCTCCAACAGATCACAAGTTTGCGGCCCTGCACTATGCCGTGTGGTCTGGCGGTTCTTTTGTTTATGTGCCAAAAAATGTCACTCTGGACTATCCGCTTCAGAGCTATTTTAGACTGAATGCTCAGGGCGCTGGCCAGTTTGAGCACACACTTATTATTGTTGAGGAAGGCGCTGACCTGCACTTTATTGAGGGCTGTTCTGCACCTAAGTACTACGCAGCAAACCTCCATGCAGGAGCTGTTGAGCTCTTTGTTAAGGACGGCGCTCGTCTGCGTTACTCGACCATCGAAAACTGGTCCAAGAACATGTACAACCTCAACACCAAGCGTGCCATCATTGGCAGCAATGCAAAGATGGAGTGGGTCTCAGGTTCTTTTGGTAGCCACGTTTCCTACCTCTACCCTTCTACGATCATGAACGGCGATTCTTCTAACTGCGAGTTCACTGGTATTACCTTTGCAGGCGCTACGCAGGACCTGGATACAGGCTGTAAAGTCATTATTAACGGCTCTAACAACTCGGCAAACGTTGACACCAAGTCCATCTCCA
>CALBBS010000125.1 GCA_937926845.1 uncultured Atopobium sp.
GAAGTTGCTTGCTACTTCTGCATCATGTGGAGTATCTGCGTTCCCTGCAGACCCTGCTGGAGCTGGGTGCCGACCAGAACTCGACCGTGGTCTTCCCGCTGCCCATGGACGTGATTGGCCCGCTCGTGGGCGCGCTCAAGGGCGAAAGCAAGTAGGCCGTAAACCCTGCGTCTGCTGGGGCTCTTACGTGCCTATCGCAAAAACCTCGAGTACCATAGGTGCTCGAGGTTTTTGCATACCCGGATCTTTTTCACCACCAAGGATCATGATGACTGCTCGCTTTGCACTTTTGCTCTCCAGGATTCCAACTCCGCGCCGCTACGGGCGGATTATGGCGCTTCTCTTAGCATCCCTGGGTGGAGCGGTCGATGTTTTCTCGCATATTCATTACAAAGCCCTGGTTGCCACTCAGACCGGTAATTTTATCCTTCTCGTTGCTGATATGAGTCACAGTTCGCAGCAGGCTATTCACATGCGTTGGCTCTCAGTGATTTTCTTTAGCCTGGGGTACCTGGGCGGTCATCTTCTGCATGATCTTTTGGGGCAGAGGGCACGCCTGAAGCACTGGCGTATTTTTACTCTGGTGCCCTTCCTCCTCGTCTGTTTTGTGACTCCTCTGATTCACCGGGTGAGCGAGCACGGGATCCAGGTAGCGGCGTTAGCGTTCACTATTGGCCTGCTCATTCACGCACTTGCAGACACGCGTATTGGTGAGAACCCGTTTTCCCTGTTTATGACCAGCGGAAATTGGCGCAAAATGTTAACTGAAAACAGCCTTGATTTTGTGAGCCTTATCAAACAAGCTGATTTTGTCAGTTCACCTCAACGCCGTGAGAGTGATTTGCAGCATTTTTCAGGTTTTCATGAAAAACAATGGCAAACTTTGTTAGAACGCTATTACTTTAATCAACAAACTATGATGCAAGACATTATTTTCCAATTTTAGGCGTAAAATATGGCTCAATATTTAATTGGTTATGACATTTCAGATCCCAAAAGATTACAACGAATTTATCGTAAAATGACACATTATGCGACGCCAATTCAATACAGCATTTTTTTATTAGATGGTTCAGAGAAATTGCTCAAACAATG
>CALBBS010000126.1 GCA_937926845.1 uncultured Atopobium sp.
GCGTGCCGGTGATTCATGCGGCAAACTATTCGGTGGGTGTTGCTGTGCTGAAGCGTGCGGTGGCCATGGCTGCTGAGGCGCTGGACGGTTGGGATACCGAGATTGTGGAAACGCATCACAACCAGAAAGTTGATGCTCCGTCGGGCACAGCAAAGCTGCTGCTTGCTGCTATTGATCCAGAGGGTGCTCGTCCCGTTGTTTCTGGTCGTGAGGGTTTTTGTGGAGCTCGCACCAAAGATGAGATTGGCGTGTTTGCGCTCAGAGGTGGTACCGTTGCCGGTACTCATGAGGTGCACTTCTTTGGGCAGGATGAAGAAGTCTGTCTGACTCATCGCGCAACGTCCCGTCAGATTTTTGTCAACGGTGCTGTTGCGTGTGCCGAGAAATTACTTACAAAAACTCCAGGTTTTTATACCTTCGAAGAGTTGATATTTGGATAAATATACGCGGTGGCCTCTATAGGTCAGCGCCTATTTGGCTAAGAAAGGACGCACATGGACGCCCAGGAAATTATTAACTACATTGCTACTTCAGAGAAGAAGACCCCCGTTAAGCTGTACGTTAAAGAGCGCGAGGGCGCTTCTGTGTCTTACGGCTCTTCTCGCGTGTATGGTGAGGGCAGCTCAAAGGTTGTCTTTGGTGACTGGTCTGAGCTCAAACGTGTTGTTGAGCAGAACGTAGACGCATTTGAGTATTTTGATATCGAGAATGATCGTCGAAACTCCGGTGTTCCACTGCTTAACATGAAGGACGTAAACGCACGTATTGAGCCAGGTGCACTGATTCGTGAGCGCGTTGAGATTGGCAACAATGCCGTCATTATGATGGGTGCTGTTATTAATATTGGTGCTGTTATTGGTGAGGGCACCATGATTGACATGGGCGCTGTTCTGGGTGGACGTGCAACTGTTGGTAAGAACTGCCACATTGGTGCCGGTACTGTTCTTGCTGGTGTTGTTGAGCCTGCATCTGCTACGCCAGTTATTATTGAAGATAACGTCCTTATTGGTGCAAATGCCGTGGTTATCGAGGGCATTCGTGTTGGAGAAGGTGCTGTTGTAGCGGCAGGTGCTGTGGTTGTTGAGGATGTTCCAGTAAACGCCGTGGTAGCGGGATGCCCTGCACGTGTGATAAAAATGAAGGACCAGAAGACAGAGGGCAAGACAGCTTTGGTCGATGCTCTTCGCACGTTGTAATCGAGGGTACATGCCAGACGGCTCCAAAAAAGCACAGGGTTTTACCACCAAAATTTCCTGCGTACACACAGAAAATTGGGCAGAGAAAAAAGAAGATTCTTGGTTTACCTACGAACTTCTCGCCGAAGATTCTAAGACGCATGCACGCGCTGGCATCTTCCATACGCCTCATGGTGATATTCCAACGCCTATTTTTATGCCGGTTGGAACCAAGGCTACCGTTAAAGGTTTGATGACCGATACCGTCCGTGACCTTGGTGCCAAGATTATTCTGGCAAATACGTATCACCTGTCTCAACGTCCCGGAGATGAGCTGGTTGCACAGATGGGTGGTTTGCATGACTTTATGCAGTGGCATGGACCCATCCTTACGGATTCAGGCGGATTCCAGGTCTTTAGCCACGAGGAGTTCATGAAGCTCTCTGATGAGGGCGTTAAATTCCGTGCGGTAGATTACGACGGCGCATGGTCGTATTGGACGCCAGAAACAAACATGCAGATTGCTCAGAACCTCGGCGCAGATATTGTTATGCAGCTTGATCAGTGCGTAGGCTATCCTGCCGAGCGCAGAAAAGTTGAGCGTGGTGTTGAGCTTTCAAGTGCATGGGCCGAGAGGTGCTTTAAGGCTCATACCCGTCCTGATCAGGCGCTCTTTGGCATTGTTCAGGGTGGCATGCACCTTGATTTGCGTAGGCGCTCCATTGAGCACCTTGAGTCCATTGGTGATTTTCCTGGTTATGGTATTGGTGGCTATTCCGTTGGAGAGCCTCACGAGGTCATGTTTGAGACACTAGCGCCACTTTGCGCAGAGTACATGCCGCACACTAAGCCTCGCTATCTTATGGGTGTTGGCAATCCAACTACACTTATTCGCGGTGTTGCCTGCGGCATTGATATGTTTGACTGCGTGCTTCCAACGCGCACCGCTCGTATGGGCACCGCGTTTTCTCACGAGGGCCGCATGAACCTTAAGAACGCAAAGTACTTTGCAGATGCAGGCCCTCTTGATGCCAAGTGCACCTGTCCTATCTGTACGGGCGGATATTCTCGCGCATACCTTAACCACCTGGTTAAACAGCACGAGATGCTAGGCGGTCAGCTGCTTTCTATGCACAATATTTACTTCCTGCTTGATCTCATGCATCAGGCGCGAGAAGCAATTCTTGCAGGTACTTATAGCGATTTTGTTGAAGAGTGGGAAAACTCTGACGGCGTGGTTGATTTCTAAGTTCGCCTGGCGAGAAACCCGTCTTTTTGAAAGCCCTGCGCAAGCAACTTTGATTTAAATTTTTTATGACTAGCTCACTAATTTGTGGGCTAGTCATTTTTTGTCCGGTGACATGGGTAGAATGAAAGAGATAAACATTCGCGGGTGCCCAAGGTGCCCCTGGCTGGCTCTGCCGCCACAGAAAAGAGGACATGATGCCCGGCATCGAGAAAAGCACTCGTTGGAGTGTTCTTACACAAGACGTATATCTAGAGTCGTTGTTTAAAAAAGAATTGCACGTTACGCCACTTGTTGCTCGTGTATTAGTAGCACGTGGATTTACTGATGTAGCCGCAGCTCAAGAGTTTCTCTCGCCATCCTTGCAAAGGGATTGGCTTGATCCACAGTGCATTCCTGGAATGGTTGAGGTTGCCGTCCACGTTCATAAGGCAATTGTTGGGCATAAAAAGATTGCCGTTTTTGGTGATTTTGATGTTGATGGAATGAGCTCAACGTGTTTGCTTACCCTGGCTTTACGTCGATTGGGAGCAGATGTTTTGCCGTATATTCCGCATCGTTTTGGTGAGGGATACGGACTTTCTAAAGAGGCTCTTGCAAGAGTTTTGCAAGATAGAAAGCCAGATTTAATTATTACGGTAGACAATGGTATTGCTGCTGCTCAAGAGGTTGCTTGGCTTTTGCAGCAGGGGATTAATGTTGTTGTCACCGATCATCATGAGCCGGCAGATTTGGTACCCCAGGGTGTTCCAGTCACTGACCCAAAGCTTGTTGAGGATTGTCCTTCTAGAGAACTTGCTGGTGCAGGCGTTGCCCTTAAGCTGGTGCAGGTTTTAGGACAGCTTCAAGATCAGCCTCAGCTTTGGCTTGATTACATTGATGTTGCTATGTTGGGCACACTGTCTGACATGATGATGCTCAACAAAGAGAATCGTGCGCTGGTTTCTGAAGGTGTTAAGCGTCTCCAGAAAGGTCTTCGTCCAGGTCTTGTGGCTCTAGCTGCTGTTGCTGGTCAAGATATTGCCCAGATTTCTGCAGATAATCTGCCATTTTCTATTATTCCTCGCCTTAATGCAGCTGGACGCATGGGCACTACCGATATTGCCCTTGATCTTCTTCTTACAGAAGACGTGGAAGAGGCAACCATTCTTGCTGGCAAACTTGAAGAGATTAATGCTGAGCGTCGTGCTATTGAGGCAAAACTCACCGATGAAGCACTTGAGCAGGCAAAAGAAATTTACGACGGTGGCCACGCAATTGTGCTTGCCAAAGAGGGTTGGCATGAGGGCGTAAAGGGCATTGTTGCTTCAAGAATTGTTAATCGCTATCACGTGCCTTGCATTCTGTTTACCATCCAAGATGGAGTTGCTCGCGGTTCTGGCCGCTCTGTTGGCTCCGTTGATTTATTCCACGCCGTTGAACAGTGTGCAGACCTTACCGTCCGTTTTGGTGGTCACCAAGGAGCCGTTGGCGTAACGGTAGAAACAGCAAAGATTGACGCATTTAGAAAGCGTTTATCAAAGGTTATGGCAGAGCTTCCAGAAGAAGAGTTTGAGGCTTCTGGAGAGGTTACTGCCCTGGTAAACCTTGACGAGATAACCATCAACTCCATTGACGCCCTTGAGGCCCTTCAACCTTTTGGTCAGGGTAATAAAAAGCCGCTCTTTGGTGTTAAAGGCGTAGTGATGAAGAATCGCTCGCGCGTTGGTGCAGGCGGAGCTCATCTTTGCTTTATGGCTTCAAATGGTATTTCTTCAATTTCATCCATCATGTTTAGAACGCCTCATGTTGAAGCAGCAGCTGAGTATGATGGCGCTGTTGATTTGATTTTTGAAGCAGTTAACGAGACCTGGCAGGGCAGAACTAAGCCAAAACTCATGGTCAGAGATATTCTCTACAGAGACTTTACCGATGAAGATGACGGCCCCATTGAAGCAGATCTTCTCGGCAGCGCTGCCGACTTGCCCCTTGTGGTTACCAAGGAGACTACAGAGGCTGATGAGGCCTCCCAAGAACAGGCGCAGCAAAAGCGCCGTGAGCTGGAAAGTCTTTCTTCTGCGGAGCTTACCCAGACCCTGGTCACATCCATGATTGGTTCAAAAGAGCTCTTGCCTCTGCAAAAGAAAACACTAGAGGTTCTCTCTCAAGGAACGTCTTGTCTCTCTGTTATGGCAACAGGTAGAGGTAAATCGCTTATCTTCCAGGTTCATGCTGCTCGTGTTGCGCTGCTGCAACACAAGATGAGCGTGTTTGTCTACCCGCTGCGCGCCCTCATCAACGACCAGGTTCAAAGCATAAAAAACACCTTTGAGCCTCTAGGAATTTCTGTCGAGGTACTCAACGGAGAAACAGACCTTTCCAGCCGAGAAGACCTGTTTGCTCGCATGACAAACAATGAGCTTGATATTGTGCTGACTACTCCAGAGTTCTTCTCGCTCCACGCTGATCAATTTGCCAAGGCGCAAAACATCTCATTTGTAGTGTTTGACGAGGCACATCATGTGGGCATGAATGCTTCTGAGGGCAGACTTGCTTATGCACAAATGCCACAGGTACTAAAGATGCTTGGGAGTCCGCAGGTACTTGCCACAACAGCTACGGCTACCACGCAGTCGGCTCAGAACATCTGTGAGCTTCTCTTCATTGAAGCAGAGCATGTATACAAAGATAAAACAGCTCGTACTAACCTAGAGCTCAAGGACCTTCGCGGTGCTAAGGACAGGGAATGTGCGCTGCTTTCTCTTGTGTCAGATGGCACAAAAACGGTTGTCTATGTCAATTCAAGGGAGCAGGCGCAGGCACTGACGCGTATGTTGCGCCATCGTATTCCAGAACTTGGTCACAAGATTGCGTTTTATCATGCAGGTCTGACGCCTCAGATACGCAAGAACGTTGAGCGCGCTTTTAGACGCGGGGATGTCTGTTGCATCATTGCTACCAGTGCATTTGGAGAAGGCGTCAATATCTCTGATATTCGCCAGGTTATTTTGTATCACCTGCCGTTTGGTCGCGTTGCCTTTAATCAGATGAGCGGACGCGCAGGTAGAGACGGTAAGCCTTCTGTAATTCAGATGCTGTTTGATGCGCATGACATGCGCGTTAACGAGCGCATCCTTTCTTCTCATGCACCACAGCGAGAAGCTCTGGTAGCTGTCTACCGCGCGCTTACGGCACTGCAGCCAAAGCTTGGCGCTCAGACAGCTGATTCAGCACTCACTGATGAAGATATTGCGCAGATGGCGCTAGAAATTGACCCACGATCTAAGGCTGACGAGCAAACCGTTCGTGTTGCACTTGACGTTTTTGCTGAGCTAGGGTTTATTAGCATTGAAGGATTTGATCAATCGCGAACAATCTCCGTCAATAGTCAAGCTTCGCACATGGACTTGTTGGAGTCTGCACGCTACGCTGAGGGGCTTAAAGCGCACGCTGAGTTTGAATCATTTGCTCAGTGGGTACTTTCTGCTTCACCAGATGAGCTGGCAGATGCTATAACAAAACCCATCGTTCCAGAAATTGGTTCAACGTTTGATGGGGGAAGGGAGTCCTCTGATGAGTGACGAGAGGACCACAAAAGAGGCCAAGGCGCCAGGCGCGGATAATTACCGTCTGCTTGAGGGAGCCGTGCGCACATATTTGCCTGAGGAAGCTCAGGCAAAGATTGCTGCTGCATATGCCTTTGCTGCTAACTATCACAAAGATCAGCGTCGTCGTTCTGGCGAGCCTTATATCAACCACCCAGTTGAAGTGGCCCTTATTCTTGCACACGATCTTCATATGGATGAAGACACCATCTGCGCTGCCCTTATGCACGATACCGTAGAAGATACGTCTGCCTCACTCGATGAAATTTCTTCTCGCTTTGGTAAGTCAGTGGCTGAGCTTGTTGACGGCGTCACAAAACTTACGTCCATCGAAGTCAGTTCAATGGACGAGAAACAAGCACTTAATCTGCGCAAAATGTTCCTTGCCATGTCAAAAGACATCCGCGTTGTTATCATCAAGCTTGCCGACCGTCTTCATAATATGCGTACGTTGGCAGCACTTCCACCGGACCGTCGTCTGTTTAAGGCGCGAGAAACCATGGACGTGTATGCACCACTTGCTGACCGCTTGGGTATCTCTTCGGTTAAGTGGGAGCTTGAGGATTTGTCCTTCTTCTGGCTTGAACCAGAGGAGTACCAGCGTGTTGCTCGCATGGTCTCTGACTCTCGTGCACAAAGAGAGAATGACCTCAACAACGCTAAAAAGACTCTGACTGATGAGCTTAATGCTGCCGGTCTTACTGACTTCCAGATTACGGGACGTCCTAAGCACCTGTGGTCCATTTATCAAAAGATGGTCCGTAAGGGCAGGGAGTTCTCCAACATCTACGATCTTATCGCCTTGCGCGTAATTACAAACTCTGTAGGCGATTGCTATTCAGCACTTGGCGCTATCCATGCGCTATGGCATCCAATGCCTGGTCGTTTTAAGGACTATATTGCAACGCCAAAGGCAAATCTCTATCAGTCCTTACACACAACAGTTATTGGCCCTGATGGTCGCCCTATTGAGATTCAGATTAGAACCGCCGAGATGCACGAGGCATCTGAGTACGGTATTGCTGCTCACTGGCTGTATAAGGAGCAGGGCAATTCAAAGGGCAAGATGTCCTCTGAAGACAAGCTTATTGACTCAACTATCAATTGGATTCGCCGCAGTCTTGACTGGGCTGTTGAAGACGATATTGATGATCCCCACGAGTTCTTGGATAACTTGCGCGTAGACCTCTTTGAGCATGAGATTTTTGTTTTCACACCAAAGGGCGAGGTCATGAGCTTGCGCGTCAATTCAACACCTCTGGACTTTGCTTACGCTGTTCACACCGAG
>CALBBS010000127.1 GCA_937926845.1 uncultured Atopobium sp.
CTTATCCAGCTCATCATTCTTGATGGTAAAGAGCTTGTCGCCCTTATGGACGTACGTACCCTCAGAAACCTGAACGTCCTGAATAATGCCATCTACCTCGGGAGTTACCACAGTTGACGACACAGGCTTGATGGATCCAGACGCAGAAACAGAATCGCTGAACTCGCCGCGCGTGACAAACGTGGTGCTTGGCATCACGGTGGTGTTCTGGTTCTGGCCGCCCTGACACATAGGCAAAATAAACAACGTGACGAGAAGAACAAAGACTCCGGCGGTTATTCCCGCCTTAATAAGCTTCTTTTTACGACGAGCTTTGCGGTGACGCGCCAGACTTTCGTATGCTTCACGAGCCTCAGCGTCCTCTTCACTTTCACCTGGTGAAATGACGCCTATCTGCGAGCTTAAGTTAGCCGTCTGATCAGCAATCGTTGGAAGCGTGGACGCAAAGGTTGCCTGTTGATATCCCTCAGGAGGTGTGGGGATGTTGGGGGTACCAGCTCCCGCAGTCCCTGGTGCACCTACAACGCCAGACGTGCCTGCGTTGCCAGCAGCGCTCGCGTTTCCCTCGTTAGTTTCTTGCTTTGAATCGTGATTAAAGTGAAGCATAGGTCCCTCCGAAATCCATGCTTAAAACACGAGAAATCCCAGAAGAAATCGATTTGACCTTTTAGTTTATATAAAATTTTTCAGCAGAAGTTAGCCACCCTGAACAACTACGGCGAGCGGTATAAAAGTAGCGGCCTGTGTTGATTTACTACCCAAAATACAAAATGCGTAACCCTCGTAACTGTCCACCGTTTTTCTCGCCCTATTGCACTACAAACTCAAAGTTGCCATGTAATCGCTGAATGCTCCATTTTATTGAGGTAGCGGAATCAATCAGCGAGAAATCGTGTGAGACCAACAATAAAGCGCCTGGATATTCAGACAGTAAACGTTCAAGCGCTACGATCGAACCAAGGTCCAAATAGTTAGTTGGCTCATCCATCACAATCAGCTCCGGTGACTCGAGTATTCCCAACGCAAGCATAAGCTTTCTCATTTCACCTGGACTGGTTGACTCACCCGCAAGAACATAATCAGGATCTGAGTTAAGTTGTGCCACAATAGACAACACTCTTCCGCGTTGGGAGTTTGATAATCCTTTAATTTTTCTTAATGTCTCTTTTTTCTGCAGTTCAGTCGGTTCCTGAGGAATGTATAACATTCGCACATCGTCAGAAATACTTGAAATAATTTTCTTTATCAGCGTTGTTTTGCCACAGCCATTATCGCCAACAACACCAATATGATCCGTATTGCCAATAAATAGTGATGGAACTTGTAGGCAACACTCTCCCATGAGAATGTTATTAGGTTCCATCCTCAATAAAACTTTTCTCTTACTTGCCTCACTGTCCAACCAGATGTTGGAATCATATTGTTTCTCAACTCTAATTCCTGCGACTTTATCCGTAGCCTTCTCAAGTCTATTTGACATGCGCACAGCCAAGTTACCCGCTTTGCCATCTTGACCTGAGACTATATAACCTTGCTTTTTTGCTCGCGCATCACTGTCATGCTTGTCAATAGTTCTTCCACTTTTGCGCGCCTGAACTCTAGAAGCCTCTTCTCTGCGCCGTTGGGCTTCTCGCTCAAGGCGAGTCTTCTCTTTTTGTACCGCTTCCTTTGCGTGTAATGCGCTAGACCGTTCAAGCTCTACCTGGGATGATGCCCGAGAATAACCACCGGCTCTCATGTTTGCCGTGCCGTTAGCTACAAACAAGCATTGAGTGCAGAGCTTATCCAGCAACTCCCTATCATGTGAAATAAGCACCCCAATGCCCTTGAACTGCGACAAAGCCGAAAAAAGAGCATGCTTTGTTGATACATCTACATGATTGGTAGGCTCATCTACCACAAGAACGTCAGGCGAAGCCCATAAAGCACACGCTACCTGGAGTCGCTTCTGCTGGCCGCACGAAAGCGTTTCAAAATGCCAAGGCCAATCATCCCCTAAAGAGAGCTCTCGCTTTAATTGAATTGCCAAATCATCATAGGCAACAGCAAAATCGAAAAGATTAAGTGGGACCTCTGTTGCGTTTTGAGCGCAATATGCCGAGAAAAACGATGGACTTACAACTCCTTTGTCAGGTTGCAATAAACCGCATACGATACGCGCAAGTGTTGTTTTACCTGATCCGTTATTACCAACGAGGCCGGTCCATCCTTGTGGAAGCGCAATGGTCACATCTTGTAAGGTAGGCTCCACCGCTGATGGATAGGTGTATTCAATATTTGAAAGATTAAGCTGCATGATACCTCGGTTCTGCCGAAGACCACGCGGAGTAGCATGCAAGTATGCACAGGTAAATGGCTATGAAGTAAGACATGAGTAAGCAATACTACACCCGCGGTAGTGCCGTCAGCGACGTTACGTGAATTCGGGTTTTATGAGTATCGCTAGTTGTTCATGCACCTAATCCCTTCTCGCACCAGCGCTTGCCAAGGGCCCTGGTGAATCAATTGAGACCATAATAGCTTTGAGAACGCACTAGTACAAGAAGAGATTACTGAGGCAAAAAATAGTTTTATCCTAAATCTTCAGCTCAAACTTTTCTTTATCCAACATTTTGATTACCTTAGCTGGACTTTCAGCCACAACTATTCGACCGTTACTGACTTTGCAAGGTTTCTTGGCTTATCAACGTCACAACCACGTGCAAGAGCCACGGAGCGCGCAAAAAGTTGAAGAGGTACCGAAGCAATGATTGGCGAGAAGGCATCTCTGACTTTAGGCACGTAGATGACATAGTCGGCATGCTTTTTGATTTCCTGATCGCCTTCGGTTGCCACAGCAATAATCATGGCGCCGCGTGCTCGGGATTCCTGGATATTGGAGATCATCTTGTCGTATACCGGAGAGTTAGTTGCCACGGCAATGACAGGATACCCTTCAGACAGAAGTGCAATGGGGCCATGCTTCATTTCTCCTGCAGCATATGCCTCAGCATGAAGATAGCTAATTTCCTTGAGTTTGAGGGCACCTTCGTAGCAAATAGCGGCTCCCATGCCACGACCAATAAACAAAGCATTATTGGCATCTTTGCAGGCCTGCGCGGCAATGTCGATAGCTTTTGTATCGCTGAGGACTTCTTCGACCTGCTCGGCGGTATCGGCAAGTTCTTTAAAGAGCAAGCGTATCTGAGCAATTGAGAGCTTTCCTTTTGCCTGCGCAAGAACCATAGCAAGAAGCGTTAGGCTTACAATTTGGCCAAGGAAAGATTTGGTTGAGGCAACGGCAATCTCCTTGTTAGCCTTAGTGTAGATAACACCGTCAGACTCACGGGCCACGGGACTACCAATAACGTTGGTGATGCCAAAAACCTTAGCGCCTTTGATGCGGGCGTCGCGGATGGCAGCAAGAGTATCAGCGGTCTCACCGGACTGAGAAACAGCAACTACCAGCGTTGACGGAGTAATAATGGGGTTGCGATAACGAAATTCACTCGCAGCTTCAACTTCGACAGGTATGCGTGCCCAGCCTTCGATAAGCTGACGGGCGATAAGACCGGCGTGGTAGCTGGTTCCGCAGGCAATGATATAAACGCGATCAATTAAACGGAGCTGTTCCAAGGACATGCCCAGTTCATCAATGGAAAGTACGCCGTTAGTCAGACGTCCTGCAAGGGTATCGCGGATGACACGAGGCTGCTCATGGATTTCTTTGAGCATGAAATCGGGGTAGCCGCCCTTCTCGACAACATCAACATCCCAATCAACATGCATGACTTTAGGTTGAATGGGATTTCCACCAGCATCGGTATAGCTGATGCCATCGGGCTCCATAATGGCAAACTCGTTGTCGCCAAGAACAGTAACATCTCGGGAGGCTTCGATAACCGCAATGATGTCAGATGCAACATAGCTGCCCTTCTCGCCATGTGCAAGGACAATGGGAGAATCTTTGCGAGTAACTACAATGCGACCGGGTTCCTGAGAGCATATAACAGCAAGGCCATAGGTTCCTACAATTTGCGAGCATGCCTTGGCAACAGCATCGCGAAGGTTGCCTCTGTAGGCTTCTTCAATAAGGTGAGAAACGACTTCAGTATCGGT
>CALBBS010000128.1 GCA_937926845.1 uncultured Atopobium sp.
TGGCGGTTTCTAACGCCATAAACGCTTCAATAAACACTGCAAGAAGCAACGTTTAAAGGTCTTAATTCTCCCCGTGAACTAATCGGGGAGAATTTCTTTTTTAGAAAATATGCGATTTTGGCATATTTGAGTTGATAGTTTTACGCTGCACTTATGGAGCAGATATCTAACAGATTAGTGGGCCAGTGCCTTCGCGATTTGCGAAAGAAGCAACGTCTTACTCAAGAGGCGGTTGCTGAGCACCTTGCTGGAGATCAAGCATTCATATCAAAGGTTGAATCAGGTGAGCGTGGCGTTAAGCTTGGAGAAGTTTTTTCTTTTGCCGAAGCCTTAGGTATAGAAGCTTCCGAACTTATCGAAGCGTTGCGTACGTATCGATAGCTTTAGATAGCTTTAGATTACTTTTATATATAAAGAAATCCTAAGTAGGATGTGCTTCTAAAAAGAGGTACGTCCTTTGCCGTTTACTACTTACCGCGTCAACATCAAAAGATAAAAGAAAACGGCTCAGAGATTTTTCTCTGAGCCGATTCAAGTCGTGGTGGCGGGGAAGGGAATCGAACCCCTGACACGGGGATTTTCAGTCCCCTGCTCTACCAACTGAGCTACCCAGCCATTGGTGCTTCGAAAAGCTTATTTACTATAACAGACTCAAGCGCTTCGTCAAGCGGGCAATTTATACAATCCAGAAATTTTTTCCGCCAGTGAGGTCAAATTCAACGGTCATACCCTTTATTGCAAAAAACGCCTCAATTTGCTCCTTTGTTTTTTCAAGCTCTTGACCGTCGATTTTCTTGCGCTCATCGGGCTTCTCGCTAGAGGAGAGTTCTATCCAAAGAGATTGCTTGCCACATGCGTCACGCAGGTGAACTTTACTTAAAAGGCCCTGCTGAGCAAGCCTTTCATTAAGATGAATGAGGTCAAAAAAGTTGACGATTTTTGGCATGCTGACTCGTTTCTCTAAATGCTCGCTCTTAAGCATACACGTTTGCAAATTGGTACAATAGATGACTAGCTTGAACTAGGTCAGCGGTCGTTGCTGCCTCCACTGAATAAACTATTCGAGGGGAAATTATGGCCTTTACGAGAAAAGAATTCTTGTCCCTTTCTGCTTTGGGAGCTGCAGGTACTTTGGCTGCATGTACTCCACAGGCAAGGACGTCTGAGGATACGAATCAGCCTGCATCTAACGTGGACCTTGAAGAGTTCAAGTCGCTTAAGCTGGACATGACCCAGTGGAGCTATGACGAGGATAATGACTGCTACTATCAGCTGGGCATTCAGTACTGCACTAAGCCTGCAAGCAAGTCGGTGAACACCCTCTCGGTTTTTGTGCCTGGAAAGTATTTCTCGGGAACTAAAAAGGGCTCTACCTACGAGTGCGAAGTAAGCGAGAAAGCCGTTGTGGGCAGCTTCACCGCAAGTACCGCGCCAATTGTCATGCCTATCAACACGGCAACGTTGTTCCCTCAGAGTGCTCCTACAAGTTACTCATACGAAGGCCTTGCGCCGTACCTTGAGGCTGGCTTTGTGTACGTATACGCAGGTTTCCGCGGTAGAAGCGCCGGTTACGATTCAACCACAGGCTCGGACGAGCTTTACGCAGGCGGCGCTCCTTGGCCAGCAGTAGATTTCAAGGCAGCTATCAGGTATTTGCGCTACAACAACGAGCTGCTCCCATGCAATACATCAAAGATTTTTGTGTTTGGCTTTGCAGCCGGCGGCGGTCTCAGTGCGGTGCTAGGAACCTCGGGAGACTCTCCGCTCTATACGCCATATCTTAAGGCGGTTGGTGCTGCTACACATAGCGATAAGGGCGAGCAGCTTTCAGACTCTATTTACGGCAGCGCTTCATGGTGTCCGGCAACTTCATACGACCTTGCAGACGCAGCGTATGAGTGGTCAGCTGGTCAGTATGCAGATGCAACAGACTCCCGTGCTGAGGGTGTATGGACCCAACCTCTCTCGCAAGATCTTGCTGGCGCATATGCCTCATTTGTCAACAACATGGATCTTCTCGACAGCAATGACAGCAAGGTTGGTCTTGATGAGACTAACTCTGGCGTCTATACCGCTGGATCATATGCAGACCTTCTTATCAACGAGCTCAAGACCTCTGCGAATAACTTTGTTAGGGACAACGCATTCCCTTATACCTCTACGCCTCAGCGACTGGAAGAGCCTACGTTCCCAGGTGACCCAAATCTTGCAATAGTTCGTGGTACAGATAATGCAGCTCCTGCTACTCAGCAGGTTCAATCTACTATCTACGATACTGCTGAGCACTATTTTGGCTCTCTAAACTCAGAATCTATTTGGGTTGTATATAACCTTCGTCGCCAGAGCGTTGAGCTTGAGAACCTGAGGGGTTTCTCGCGAGCTTTAAGAGGCGCGTCGCTTCCTGTTGGAGCTTTTGATGCCCCTGACAGAAGCACCCGCGCTAACCAGCTTTTTGGTGTTGGCGAGCAAAGTACGCTGCATTTTAATAAGCAGACTGCTGACCTCATTAAAAAGAACCTTGATACTTACATGAAGCTTGCCGATTGGAAGTCCAGCTACGCTAATGATTGGACCTCTGATCTGAATAAGGCTGATACGATGGAGAATGACGTTCCAACTCGTGTTGATATGTTCAATCCACTGTACTTTACCAGCGCATCTTACAAAGGCTATCAGACAGCATCGGTTGCTCCTTATTGGCGTATTAATGAGGGCGCTCAGAATACTGATACTTCAATCTGCACCTCGTTCAATTTGGGCCTGTCTCTAAAGCATTTCTCGGGCGTGAGCAGTGTTGATTACACGCTTGTTTGGGATAAGGGTCACGTTCTTGCCGAGAGAACAGGCAATGCAACCGCCAATCTGGTTTCTTGGATTGTCACATGCGCGTCTGCTTAAAGGGGAGGTCATAGCGTGTTTCAAACAAAGAATCGCCGACTGTATGGTGCTATAGTCATCGTTGTGCTTGCGGTCGGAGCAATATTCTTCTCTCTATTCAGAGGCGCTGATAAGTCTCAGTCACAAGCAAGCTCGCAATCACAACAATCCCAACAGACGCAGCAAACGCAGTCTCAGAGCTCACAAAACAAGGGCTACATTGATTCTGTAGCAGCAGATGACCCGTATGCAAAGGGCATTCACCATGTTCGTATTGTGGTGAAGGATTACGGCACTATCGAGGCAACTCTTAACGCAAACGTTGCGCCTATCACGGTTTCTAATTTTGCTCATCTTGCCGAGTCAGGCTTCTATAATGGCCTTACGTTCCATCGCATTATTGACGGCTTCATGATTCAAGGTGGAGATCCTAAGGGCAATGGCTCAGGCGGATCCGAGAATAAAATCAAGGGTGAGTTTACAAAAAACGGTGTCGAGAATAACATCTCGCATACACGTGGAACTATTTCCATGGCACGCGCCCAAGATCCAAACTCTGCAAGCTCACAGTTCTTTATCATGCAGGCAGACAACTCAACCCTGAATGGAAACTATGCAGCATTTGGTACGGTGACAAGTGGAATGGACGTTGTCGATGCAATTTGTAAAGGCGTAACTCCAACCGATTCAAATGGAACCATCCCTGCTTCAGAGCAACCAGTCATTGAGTCCATCACGATGATTGATTAGATTCCTTATATAAAATATTGTTATGTTATTAAATGACCTGCAACAAATTATAAAGTTGCAGGTCATTAGCGTATAACAGGCCTCTCATGATATACTATTGTTATCCGAGAGGAGTGGTGTTATGCGAGCTGTTGGCGAGTTTTGCGTTCACCCAGGTCAGGGCGTATGTCTTGTTGAAAATGTAGTTTCGGAGCCTATTCCGGCCTACGTTTTGTCTCCTATTGGGCAAAAGCATCCTGTTCAGATTGTATTTCCTCTTGATCAAGAATTCAGACTACGCGATCTTATGACGCGTGATGAGGCTACAAATCTTGTTGATATATATCCTCAAATTGAACTCATTACCTTTCACATCCACAACGCCTCTCTTGAAGAATCTCACTTTAGACATGCCATCAGAGAAGGTTCTTGTAAAGATTCCATTAGTATTGCTAAAACATTTAGAGCTCGTATTGATAAGGCTCGTTCGCTCAACAAGAAACCACCTGTTTCTCACGAGAGAATTTTTAAGATGGCAAGTAATCGCGGTCTTTATGAGCTTATTACGGCACTTAATTGCACCGTTGACGAGATTCAGAAGGTATTTAGTTCGCGCTATGGCGTAGAAATTGGAAAAGCATAGCGTACAATTAACTCATCCGTTTAAGAGATGGGAAATTATGGCTTCAGAAACATCCGCTAATCGCGCTGTTGTCACTGTTTTGGGCAGCGACGCTCCTGGAATTGTTGCGGCAATTTCTTCCACTTTGGCTGAGTCAAACGCAAATATCCTTGATATTGCTCAGACAATTTTGTCTGGTATTTTTACTATGACCATGCTTGTTGAGCTGAAGGATACTGAGTCTTTCTTGAGCCTCAAAGAGCGTCTTGATGCCGTCTCAGAAAAGCTTGGTGTACAAGTAAATATGCAGCGTGAAGAGGTCTTCACGTTTATGTATCGTCCATAAAGAGGTAGTGTTTTGTCAGAGCTTTCAACAGAAGAACTCATTGCTCAGAAGCAGTCTTGGCTCACTCAAGATGTATCAAATCTGAAAGTAGATATTGTCTTTTCCGATATGGATGAGACATTTTTGCATACAGATAAATCACTTAATCCCAAAAATATGGCAATGTTGGATCGTCTGGCTGAGCTAGGCATTCCTTTTGTCCCATGCTCTGGGCGCGCGTTTAACGTGCTTCCAAAAGAGGTTGTGAATCATCCTGCTTCTAAATATGTAGTTTCTTGTGACGGTGCCGTTATCAGAGATCTTTCCACTCAGACCGTTCTTCACGAGTCCACAGTAACTAAAGAGCAGGCACTCGAGCTGTATCAAAAACTTAAAGAATTTCCAGTCACATTTGATATCTTTGCTGATGGCGGGGTCTATCAGGAGCGTTCAAGGTATGATCTAATTGCCCATCTGGGCATTCCTGCAGATCATGCAGCTTTTATGCAGCGCTCGCGTACTCCCTTTGACCAAAGCGTTGAGGAGTTTATTGAAGGCGTTACCACTATTGAGCGCCTTGGTTCCTATTGGTCTGTTTCAGAAGGCGAGAAGTATCAAGCACTTGTAGCAGATGCCGTTGCCTCGGTAAAAGGGCTCAGTGGCACGGCTTCCATGAGTATGGGAATGGAAATCCTTGCCGAGGGCACTTCAAAGGGGGCTGCGCTTGAGTGGCTCTGTAACTACCTAGGCCTCTCTACAGAGAACGCCGCAGCTTTTGGTGACTCGCTCAACGACGTTGCCATGCTTTCTGCCGCGGGAATGGGTACTGCAGTTGCCAACGCTCGTCGTGAGGATTTTGAGGCAGCAACCTATATCACACTCACTAACGATGAGGCGGGGTTCTCGCGATTCCTTACGTGGGCACTGGGGG
>CALBBS010000129.1 GCA_937926845.1 uncultured Atopobium sp.
GTGGACGATGGTGCTTCGATCCAGATAATCCTTGAGCCGCGCATGATTGAGAAGAATAGTGTGCGTTCTTTAGTTCGCTAATCAGATTTCTGCATATTTGTGTAATAAAATGCATTCTTATGAATACGTAATTTTTGACCTCAAAATTATGTGCCGAAAAAGGTAAAAAAGCCGTTTAGTTGGAAATGAAAATTAAAAATTAGACGTTTTATCTCCAACTAAGACGATTTTTTACCTCCTCAAAAACTTTTATCTGGGCAAACACTGTATGCAGAAAAATGAAATCTCCAACTAAACGCATTTTTTACCACTTTGGCGTGCGGGCGCAGTTACGTCCCAAATTACTCAGACATGGCGAGAGAATCAGGCTCCATGAGAGCTCTCATGAAGGGGCTTTCGAAATCAGCTTCGGACATACTTCAAAGCGCGCCTGAAAAGTGCAAAGAATCTGTGTTTGAGACACAGATTCTTTGATGAAATCAGGCAGAATCCACCGATTCTTTTACATTTTCAGGCAAAAGTTACAGATTCTTTGCAGAAATCAGGCTTGGAGCAAATCAGGCGCAAGCGGAACGTAGACCCACGCAAAAACCCTCCTGCGCGAAGATGCGCAGGAGGGTTTGCAAGTTGGATTAAGCCGTATGCTTAGAGCTTGATCTCGATATCGACACCAGCTGGAAGGTCGAGACGCATAAGCGAATCAACGGTAGAAGCGCTTGGGTCGAGAATATCGATGAGACGCTTGTGAGTACGCATCTCAAACTGATCACGGGAATCCTTATCCTTGTGTGGGGAGCGGATAACCGTGTAAAGGTTACGCTCGGTTGGCAGAGGGATAGGACCGGAAACACGCGCACCTGTCTTCTGTGCGGTGTCAACAATCAGCTTAGCGGACTGATCAATGACCTCGTGATCATAGCCCTTGAGGCGAATCCTGATCTTCTGGCTTGACACTTTGGGTACCTCCATACATGAGCTAGAGCTCGTGGTCGTTTACTAGGATGCGGAGCCGCCGTTTTTGGCGACAATCTCTTCGCGTACAGCGTTAGGAACGGGCTCGTAAGAATCGAACTGCATAGTGTAGCTCGCACGGCCCTGGGTCTGGGAACGAAGGTCGGTTGCGTAACCGAACATCTCACCAAGAGGCACCTTAGCGCGGATGACCTTGGCGTCCATACGATCTTCCATACCCTCAATCTTGCCACGACGGGAAGAAAGGTTACCCATAACGTCGCCCATGTACTGCTCAGGTGTCTCAACCTCAACAGACTCAACTGGCTCGAGAAGGATAGGGTTGGACTTCTTAAGAGCATCCTTAATTGCCATAGAACCAGCAATCTTAAATGCTGCCTCAGAAGAGTCGACCTCGTGGTAAGAACCGTCAACAAGGGTGACCTTGATGTCGACTACTGGGTAACCAGCAATGACACCGTTCTCAAGAGCCTCACGAATGCCCTTATCGATAGATGGGATGTACTCCTTAGGAATGACACCACCAACGATAGCGTTGACAAACTCGTAGCCCTTGCCCTCTTCCTGTGGCTCAAGATCGATGACTGCGTGGCCATACTGACCCTTACCACCGGACTGACGGACAAACTTGCCCTCAGCATGGCTTACTGCCTTACCAGCAGTCTCGCGGTAAGCAACCTGTGGCTTACCAACATTGCATTCAACCTTAAACTCACGACGGAGACGGTCAACAATAATCTCAAGGTGAAGCTCGCCCATACCAGCAATGATGGTCTGGCCGGTCTCGTGATCAGTGTGAACCTGGAAGGTTGGGTCCTCTTCAGCCAGCTTAGCAAGGCCGATAGACATCTTCTCCTGCTCAGCCTTGGTCTTAGGCTCAACAGCAACGTCGATAACAGGATCTGCGAAGCTGATGGACTCAAGGATGATTGGGTGCTTCTCGTCACAAAGGGTGTCACCAGTAGTGGTGTTCTTCAGACCAACGCATGCAACGATGTCGCCTGCGGAGCACTCTTCACGGTCAACACGGTCGTTTGCGTTCATCTCAAGGATGCGGCCAAAGCGCTCGCGGTTGTCCTTAACGGCGTTATAGACGTAAGAACCTGCCTCAGCCTGACCAGAGTAAACACGGATGTAGGTAAGCTTACCAACATAAGGGTCAGTCATGATCTTGAATGCAAGAGCGGAGAATGGCTCCTTAACGTCTGCGTGACGAACTGCCTCGTCACCCTTAGGAGTGAGGCCTTCAATCTCTGGAACATCCAGTGGGCTTGGAAGGAAGTCGATAACTGCGTCCAGAAGCTCCTGAATACCCTTGTTCTTGTAAGCAGAGCCAACAAAGACAGGGTTAATCTCACCAGCAAGAACGCCAGCACGAAGAGCGCCCTTAAGGGTCTCAACGTCAACCTCTTCACCCTCGAGAACAGCCATCATGAGCTCCTCAGAGAAGTCAGATGCTGCCTCAAGAAGCTCTTCACGCTTCTCAGCTGCAATCTCTACAAACTCTGCTGGAATCTCGTCGAGTGGCTCAGGGTAAATCATGCCCTTAGCATCCTCTTTGAAGTCCCATGCAGTGTTGGTGACAAGGTCGATAAGACCCCAGAAGTTGGACTCAGCGCCCATTGGAATCTGAGCTGCAACTGCGTTTGCGCCAAGGCGATCACGCATAGTCTGGATTGCACGGAAGAAGTCTGCGCCTACGCGGTCAAACTTGTTG
>CALBBS010000130.1 GCA_937926845.1 uncultured Atopobium sp.
AATCTGCCTATATCATTGGTACAGGTCTTGCGGGCCTAGCTGCTGCTTTTTATCTTGTTCGTGATGGTCAGGTGAAAGGCTCAAGGATTCACCTGCTTGAGAAGCTTGAGCTTGCAGGAGGAAGCTGCGATGGTCGCAAAGACGTAAGCAAGGGTTTCTATATGCGTGGTGGTCGCGAGATGGACAACCACTTTGAGTGCATGTGGGATATGTTCAGAGACGTTCCATCCATTGAAACACCTGGCGTCTCTGTACTTGATGAGTATTATTGGCTCAACAAGCACGATCCTAACTACTCGCTCTGCAGGGCTTCCGAGAAGTGCGGCAAAGATGCTCACACAGACAAGAAGTTCAAACTTGATAAAGAGTCTTCACTTGCACTTGCCAAGCTGTTTATGACTCCCGAGAAAGACCTTGAGGGCAAGAAGATTAGCGACGTACTTCCTGATTCTTTCTGGAATACTAACTTCTGGCTTTATTGGCAGACCATGTTTGCGTTCCAAAGATGGTCCTCTGCTCTTGAAATGAAGCGCTATCTTTGCAGATTCTGTCACCATATTGACGGTCTGCCTGACTTTACAGCTTTGCGCTTTACCAAGTACAACCAGTACGAGAGCATGATTTTGCCACTGGTTAGGTATCTTGAGAGCCATGGTGTAAGTGTTGATTACGGTATGGACGTCAAGAACGTTATCATCAACGATACCAATGGTAAAAAGGTTGCCACTCAGATTGTTTACGAGAAGAACGGCTCACAGCAGACCATTGACCTTACTGAAGACGATTTGGTGTTTATCACCAATGGTTGCTGCACCGATACCTCTTGCTATGGTGATCAGAACACGGCTCCTGACATTAGCAACGTTAGAAATGGCGTGGGAGAGTCCTGGGATTTGTGGAAGAACATCGCCGCTCAGGCCAAGCACGGCGAGTACGGAAACCCCGATAATTTCTGCAGTGACTTTGAGGCAACCAACTGGATGAGCGCCACTATCCAGACAAAAGACGAAGAGATCATCAAGAAGATTATTGGTGTCTGCAAGAGAGATCCAAGAGAAGGAAAAGTCACTACCGGCGGCATTGTAACCGTTAAAGATAGTACCGATAACTGGTACCTCTCGTGGACCATCAACCGTCAGCCACAGTTCAGAGCTCAGGATAAAGACACCGTACTCATCTGGGTCTATGCACTAAGCACTAACAAGCCTGGTAATTTTGTTAAGAAAGCCATGCGTAACTGTACTGGTGAAGAAGTATGCCAGGAGTGGCTCTACCACATTGGTGTTCCAACCAAGAAGATTGAGGATTGGGCAAAGAACCGCTGCAACACCACTACATGCTTCATGCCTTACATCAACGCATTCTTCCAGCCAAGAAAAGCAGAGGATAGGCCTCTAGTTGTTCCTGAGGGAGCTGTTAACTTTGCCTTTATTGGACAGTTTGCCGAGACTCCTCGTGACACCATCTTTACTACGGAGTACTCAATCCGCACTGGTATGGAATCTGTCTACACACTGATGAACGTTGATAGAGGCGTACCAGAGGTTTGGGGTTCTCAGTACGATATCAGGGAGCTTCTTAAGGCAACTTACTATGCCCTAGATAAGAAAACGCTTGACAAGGCTCCACTCTCATTCAAAGAGAAGATGCTTTTGAAGGTAGCTCTTAAAGCTGTTAAGGGCACCGATATTGAACTACTGCTCAGGAATAGCGGACTGATTAAGTAGATGTGCGAACGTCGCGTAAGCGATTAGATACGTACGAGTAATACAAAAGTGGCTGCATTTGACGTGTCATATGCAGCCACTATTTTACGGTTCAGATATAAAATTTACATCGAAATACAATGGTATTTTAAGGAGATTACAAGATGAATGACTATATAGAATTAAATAAAGATAGATGGAATAAGGTAAACAATGACTATACCCAGCCATTGACGCATGAAGAATTAGAAGAGGCTAGAAATAATCCAATTGCCGTTGCATTAACTGTTGGCAAAAAAGTTCCAACAGAATGGTTTGAAAAGACCAACGGAAAAAAGATATTAGGTTTAGCTTGTGGTGGTGGACAGCAGGGTCCCGTTTTTGCTGCAAAAGGCTATGACGTAACCATAATGGATTTTTCTCCATCCCAATTACAAAAAGATGAGA
>CALBBS010000131.1 GCA_937926845.1 uncultured Atopobium sp.
GAGCTAAAAGAGATTTCAACGCAGTGCATTAAAGCACGTATTGAGGCTTTGATTGTAAAAAGGGACTATTCTACAGCTGAGCTTCAAAAAAAACTCATGTTTGATGGCTATCAGAAGAATGTAAGAGACCCTGCAGTGCAGAGAGCTGTTGAAGTTGGTTTGATTAATGATAGTCGTTTTGCAGACGTCTATATACGTTCTAAAATTTCGCAAGGCTGGGGTCCTCTTAAAATTAAAACTGAAATTTCTAAAAAAGGGATTGAAGTTGAGACACTCCCTGGATGGCCTGACGCTTATTTTTCTGACGTGGATGAATTTGAAGTTGCGTATTCTTTGGCCCAGAGAAAACACCTATCGGGAAAAAATGATTATGAGAAGCTTGTCAGGTTTCTCGCCACAAAGGGATATTCATTTTCTATAGCATCATCTGTTGCTAAAAAGATTTTGGATGAAAACGCCACATCTGAGTGATTATATTTGCTTAGCTTATAAGTCTGTTGTATTGATGTGCTTTACTTTTCCTACCTGCTATTTATTGACAAAAGTTACAATGCTCTATACGATAAATATGCCGTGAATAGGCTCATTTCCGCTGGGCAACCAGCGTCACGTATACAGTAGGTATCTCATACATTTGATCTATCTCTGCATGTGGCATGACCAGCCAATGAATCCTGCTCATGGCGGGTTCTTTAGATACTGTTGTGTCTAAAGTCTCCTGAACACTTTTGTAATCGCCATTTGAGGAGTAGGTATGGAATTAGCAGCAGTAGGCATTGTTTGCCTTCTTGTGGGAGTAGGCCTTGCATACGGCGTACTCTCGAACATTAGTAATTCAAAGATTAAAACTGCAGAACAGCAGTTAAAAGATGCTCAGACTAATGCAGATCGTATTGCTTCTGAAGCCGCTCGCCAGGCAGAAACAGTTAAAAAAGAAGCTGTTCTTGAGGCTAAAGAAGAAGTTCTTCAGCTTAAGCAGGCAGCAGAGGCAGAAGAGAAAAAGCGTAAGAGTGAGCTTCGTAGCATGGAGAATCGTATTCTTCAGCGTGAAGAGTCCCTTGATCACCGTACTGACGCACTAGAGAAGCGTGAGCACCAGCTCTCCAGCCTTCAGGGCCAGCTTGATCGTCGTAAGAACGATTTGGATTCTCTTGTTTCTCAGCAGTCTCAAGAGCTTGAGCGCATTGCAGCTCTTACAAAAGATGAGGCTCATGATGAGCTTCTGGCTCGAGTCCGTTCTGAAAGTGTTCGCGATGAGGCTATGATTCTTCGTGAGTCTGAGCAGCGCGTTCGTGCTCAAGCAGATAAAACTGCACGTGAGATTATTTCTACCGCTATTCAGCGTGTTGCTGCAGATCAGGCTTCTGAGATTACAGTAACTTCCGTCCATATCCCATCTGATGATCTAAAGGGTAGGATTATTGGACGTGAGGGTAGAAACATTCGTACCTTCGAGCAGGTATCTGGTGTTTCTCTCGTTATTGATGACACTCCAGAGACTGTAGTTCTTTCAAGTTTTGATCCAGTTCGCCGTGAGACCGCTCGTGTTGCACTTGAGAATCTCATTGCAGACGGTCGTATTCATCCAGCACGTATTGAGGAGCTCTACAAGAAGGCTGAAGCCCTTGTTAACGAGCGTGTTCTTGAGGCTGGTGAACAGGCTGCATTTGATTGCGGCATTCACGATCTTGATCCAGAGATTGTAAAGACTCTTGGTAAGCTTCGCTACCGTACTTCTTATGGTCAGAACGTTCTTGCTCACTCTGTCCAGGTTGCGGTTCTTTGCGGCATTATGGCTGAAGAGCTTGGTCTTGAGCCTGCTCCAGCTAAGCGTGCTGGTCTGCTTCATGACCTTGGTAAGGCAATTGACCACGAGGTTGAGGGTCCACACGCTGTAATTGGTGCAGATCTTGCTCGTCGTCATGGTGAGCGTCCTGAGATTGTTCACGCTATTGAAGCTCACCATGCAGATATTGAGCCAAATACCGTACTTGACATGCTTGTTATGGCTGCAGACGCTATTTCTGCTGCACGTCCTGGTGCTCGTCGTGAGTCTGCTGAGAACTACATCAAGCGCCTTGAGAAGCTTGAGGCTATCTCTAATGCACACGAGGGTGTTGAGCGTACGTATGCAATGCAGGCTGGCCGTGAGCTTCATGTAATGGTTGAGCCTCAGATGATTAGCGATTCCGAGGCAACGGTTCTTGCTCACGATATTGCTAAGCAGATCGAGGATGAGATGGAATACCCAGGACAGGTTCGTGTTGTTGTTATTCGCGAGTCTCGTGCTGTGGACGTTGCTAAGTAATTTATGGCAGCTACTTCTACTGACTTAACAGGTTTTGTCGCCTCTATGGGAGGTGAACGCGCACTCCGTGTCGAGGAATCCCTCGGCGCGGGGTACGTTCGTTTACGCGTAGCAGAGGCAGAGCGTAGACAGGCAAAGCATGATATTCGTTCGGTAGAAGATATTGTTATCGAGCTCTTGCGTAATTCTCGCGATGCTGGCGCTCGTCACATTTATGTTGCAACATCAAAAGAAGGTGCACTCAGAACTATTACCATACTTGATGACGGTCAGGGCATTCCAAAAGACATGCACGAGAAAATCTTTGAAGCTCGTGTAACTTCAAAGCTTGAGAGCATGCATATGGACCGTTGGGGAATACATGGCCGAGGTATGGCTCTCTACTCCATTAAAGAAAACTGTGAATCAGCCCAGGTTGTGGCTTCGGCTCCGGGACTTGGTTCTGTTATACAGATTGTGGTAGACACTACTAAAATTTCCGAGCGAGTAGATCAGTCTACTTGGCCAACTTGTGGAGTTAATGAGGATGGACTTAAGACAACGATAAAAGGTCCTCATAACATCATTCGTACCTGCTGTGACTTTGCGCTTGAGGTCAAAGGCTCGTGTGAGGTA